>JAVWRQ010000112.1:0-1453 GCA_036634775.1 Clostridium sp. | reverse complement strand
CGACCAGATTGTTCTGGAGAAGTACATCAATGCTGATGGTGGAGTCGATGACAAGAAACGCATCTTACGGCACGCCTACTTCAACAGCTACTTCCAGACCGGATTAAAAAACTTGATGGATAAGGCCATTCTTTCGCACGTCAAGGATCTGTCGCTGGACTCTCTCAAAAACGACTACCGGAAAGTAGATGAAATTCCGTTTGACTTTACTCGCCGTAGAATGTCGGTTGTGGTGGAAGACAAACAAAGAAAACGCCAGATTATCACTAAAGGTGCGGTAGAAGAGATGCTTGACATCTGCTCCTATGCCGAATTCGAAGGGCAGGTTATTTCTCTCACCAAAGAGATAAAGAAAAAAGCAAAAGACATCAGCGAGCAAATGAACCATCAGGGAATGCGTGTACTGGCTGTCGCTCATAAGAGTTATCTGGATAAGGAAAATCATTTTGCCATTGAGGATGAGAAAGAGATGGTGCTGATCGGTTATCTGGCATTTTTGGACCCTCCCAAACAGTCGGCTGCCAGCGCAATCAAACAATTGCACGAACATGGTATTGAAGTCAAGGTGCTTTCCGGCGATAACGATGCAGTAGTGAGAACCATCTCACGTCAGGTAGGCATCGACACCACAAATGCCGTTTCCGGTATGGAGTTTGCGGCTATGGCAGACGATGAAAAACGAAAAGCAGTGATCGAAACAACTGTGTTTTCAAAACTAACGCCTCACCAGAAGACAGAAATAATCACGTTATTACAAGAGCAGAAGAATACAGTTGGTTTTCTGGGCGACGGTATCAATGATGCGGCAGCCTTACGTCAGTCCGACATTGGAATTTCTGTAGATTCTGCCGTAGATATTGCCAAAGAAAGCGCAGATATCATTCTGTTGGAGAAAGACTTGATGGTGTTGGAAGATGGTGTTTTAGAAGGGCGTAAGACTTTCGGAAATATCATCAAATACATCAAAATGACGGCAAGTTCTAATTTCGGAAATATGTTCAGCGTATTGGTTGCCAGCGCATTCCTTCCTTTCCTGCCGATGCTGCCGATCCATATTCTGATTCAGAATCTGCTCTATGATATTTCGCAAACGACAATACCTTTTGACCGTATGGACCCGGATTATTTGAGGAAACCACGAATCTGGGACGCTTCGGGTGTGAGCCGCTTCATGATCTTTATCGGTCCGATCAGTTCGATATTCGATATTGCAACTTATCTGGTGATGTGGTATGTGTTCTCGTGCAACAGTCCTGAAGCTCAAGCGCTGTTTCAGTCTGGCTGGTTCATTGAAGGATTGCTGTCGCAGACGTTGATCGTACACATGATTCGTACGAAGAAGATCCCATTCATCCAGAGTCGCGCAGCCTGGCCGGTCATGGTTTTAACTTTCTTGATTATGGCCATCGGTATCTGTATTCCGTTCACTCCATTCGGGGCCAGCATCGGTCTG
>JAVWRQ010000111.1:0-2051 GCA_036634775.1 Clostridium sp. | reverse complement strand
TTCTCACATAGTCGATGCCAGATTCTTAAAGTGTGAGTGCTATAAGGCTGACAACTGCCGAATTAGGCTGCGTATACTAATTTATTATTGTTAGCGTTTAATTTATTTTTGCCCTTTGACGCATTGCATGCGGATAGCTTCACCAGCTGCATAATCCCTGTCGAAACCGGTACTGCCCCTGAATGAAATTTAGTGCTTATTCATTTTAACACGGACAGAAGTGGCTGTCAATGCCCCCATTTCGATATTCTACCGTTCCATAAAACGTGCAAGGAATTCTTTGGTCTGTTCCTTCTGTGGATGCACAAAGATGGCTTCTAAATTTACAATATCAGATTGAAATAGCCGCTTTACTGTGGTAATATAAAGAAATATAAAATGCCTCAGAAAAACCGAGAGCGTAAATCAACAAATAAAATCCTTGTTACCTTGTAGCGATAGCAGAACAAGTGTATTTGGGAGATTGTTTGAATTTTCATTGGTAGGAGATTTAATCAAATGACAACATTTATTCTTCAACTTATTGCTATGGTTACTATGTTCTGCGACCATGTGGGATCTATATTTTTAGACAATGCTCTTATCTTTCGATGCATAGGTAGATTTGCATTTCCGATCTATGCATTTCTTGTTGTAGAAGGATACAGACATATAAAAAAGGACCCCGAACGGATCAAGGTGCATATTGGTGGGTATCTGGTGCTTGCTGTTTTATCAGAATTCTGCTATGACTTTGCGGAATGTCAAACACTGGATATGGTAAGTTTTATGAGTTCCCAAAACGCCATTATAACGCTGTTACTTGGTTTTTTGGGACTTATTGCAATAGATATGTGGAAGAATACAAACAAACTTTATATGTGGTCGGCAATAGCACTAACTGCAATGGTCAACTTCCTTGTTCTTTCCAATTATAAATTTGCCGGTGTATTGCTTATGTATGCACTGTATTTTTATCTTAATCGATATGAAAATAAGTCCTACATCCGGAGATTCGCTTTTTTGCTTGCGATTTTTGCTTGCTATCTTCTAATTTATCATTGGTCAAGGTATAACTTCTGCGGACTGGATATGTATATTAACAAGCTCCTTGGTATAAACAAATGGTGGTATCTTACACATATTCTTATAGCAGGTTTACTTGCAACATACAATGGTAAAAAAGGATATTCTTCAAAAAAATTCAAACTGATTTATCGTAATTTTTATCCCGCACATCTGTTTATATTAGGATTATTTAGACACGTGTTTTTTAAAGTGTAAGATTATTATTTCCTTTGTGCCTTTCAAAAATAACTGGAAAATCATTCAGAACTTCAATGGAGATTTTCAAATTGTAAAGAATAAAGACAAATTCCGCCCGGTTTTTGCACCGAGCGGAATGTAAAATCTAACAGGAAGGATTTCCTTCAATCTGACAATCTACGGTGTTCAGTTTCTGTATCAGAATTGATTCCAATAATGCCATCGCATTGGTCATATCGGTCACACTCTTATTGAGACAGAGCAGCTGGCTGGGGGTTACGCCGGGCATAGCCACGAACCGCTGAATCTTTGCACCTTCTGCATTGGCGATTGCGCCCAGAGCCGCCTCTTCCAATGCCACCGATTCGATTAAATCGCTGATCTGCTGACGGTAGTTATTCGTAAATACAACCGTGCTGACATGGTTGCTTGCACTGTTTGCCGTTACGCCGTTCACTGCGCCCGGATTGACGGTATACGCATAAGCCGCATTCGCTACGTTTACGATGGGATTCGGAACCGGAATGGCCGTGACTTTTACCTGGAAGGTAATCGTAACGGTCTGCCCGGGCAGAATATTACCGGTCAGAGTGATGGCGGTCGCCGGACTGCCGGTATAGGGCACACTCACTATGGTAGAACCGGGTACCAGAACCGTACCATTTGGTATCGGATCGGTAATCACGACCTGATCTGCCGGCACATTTCCGGTGTTGGTCACTACGATATGATACGTGATGACATCTCCGATATAGGCAATGGTCTTATCCGTGGATTTTTTCACCTGCAGATGTGCCGTAGATACC
>JAVWRQ010000110.1:1064-2098 GCA_036634775.1 Clostridium sp. | reverse complement strand
CATTCTTCGCCGACTGAGCTCCACTCCGCATCGACTGGGCTCCGCCTTTTACAGAATTGATTCCTCCCATAACATTTCCCGGAAGCTGATGAACCTGGGACATAATCATCCCACCTGCCATCGCTCCTGTTGCCTGTTCTGAAGAACCTGCCTGTGCACTAAGCAATGAAGTAACCGTAGAACCGGATTTATAAATTGCCCACGCGCCTCCCAAAATGAATAATAGCTTAATAATATAATCACTTTCCGGACTATTACCTTCCGTAAAGCGCAGGGTATTTCCCATTACAATCGGTACAAGCATCAGGTAAAGCCGCATCCCAATTGCCGAGCCAAATCCCGTAAAGAATTTAGCAATAAATAATTCTCGCCATTGATCAAATTTCTCGCCTCCGTCCAATGGCATCATCGCAACAAAGTAAGGCGATACAATATATAAAATGAGTATTTCAAAAATCCTCTGAATAAAGACGACCAGACACATCGCCAAAATCAAAATCAGGAAAATAGACGAAGCATAACCGGTCAGATAATCAAATTTTCCAAATTTAAAAAGTCCCTGATTTTCATCACTGCCATCGCCGCCTACTATAACTGAATTCTTATAATTCCTATTGACATTATTATTATAAAAGTCCCTTCGCAGCGCGTCCTCCGTTCCGATATTTTGAACCTGACCGCTTCCCGTATAACCCACATTATACTTTTCATCCCTGGCTGCATTTAAGGAACTAATGACAAATATCGTACTGCCCAGTGTTGAATTACCTGCCTTACCCTGAGTAAGTGCCGTATTGAACCCCGCTAAAACGATGACGGAAAATTGAAGCATGAATACCATCAGCACCGGAACCATCATAAAACGCAGACAGCATTTGAAAAAATCCGTCATAACCTTACCTACGGAACGTTTATTCTCAAAGTCCAGATCAATAGCAGAACGAGTCACACTGAATATGGTCAGCAAAAATGCAAGTCCCAACCCCGCCAGCGTAATTGCTAAAAATGCAATTCTTACACTATCCAGATGTGCG
>JAVWRQ010000110.1:0-1054 GCA_036634775.1 Clostridium sp. | reverse complement strand
TCTTAAGCCAATAAAAATATCAAAAGCAATCTGCATATAGTCAATAATCTTTAATAGTGTCTGTAGGATAAAATAGAAGATGGACCCCAGTACATTGAGTACCAATTCTAATGCCCATCGAAATATCTTCTCTAATAACGGAAGAAGAATGGGGGAAAGAATCTTATTAAATATAAACGTAAAAACGGTATTGAGGATACTTGACAGGAAATTAAAAACAGGCATCAATATCTTATCCATTATCCAGTTAAAAACTTTTTCAAATATTCCCAGATAGATTAAATTCATAGTTTTCTGTCTCCTTTATCCGGATATCCTCATCCTTTTTTGCCGGTAAACGCCTGACCTCCCGAGTCGCCTTTACTGCCGCCCCCTTGAGAGGCTAACGGGCCTCCGCCTTTATCCCCACCTTTGTCTTTACCACCCGGTAGCATTCCCTTTCCTTTACCACCCTTGCCTCCGGCCATCTTCGCCAGAGCCATCAACCGGCCGGGACCGGACATAGCCACGGCAGTGGCCAGGATGGAGCTTTGCTGCGCCATCTCTGCCGCCTGTGGATTGAGAATCTGAAGCATAAGATGCTGACCTTTAAATACTGCCCATGCACCTCCTATGATAAAAAACACTTTTAAAACACAGTCCAGTTCTCCGCTTCCGCTTCCAAAGTCGATCGCACCTCCCACAAATACGGGTACGACCATCAGATAGAATTTCATCGAAAATATACAGCCGAATCCCGAAAAGAACTTGGCAATAAATAGTTCTCTCCACTTTTTAAACATAGCGCCGTCATCCAGACCAATGGATGACACAAACATGGGTGACACCAGGTATAAAAGCAGCAATTCAAAAAGTCTGCCTATAAAGAGCATAATGGCACCCAAAAGCATGAAAAACAGTACAACACAACAGACAATGGATGTAACATAATCAAATTTAGTTGCATCAAAGTGAATATCTACCTGCTTCCTGTTATTATAACTATACGTATGGGGATCATTTAAATACTTTGCCCATATCCCCTGATCCAAGGAAGGGGTATCCGAATGGAATT
>JAVWRQ010000109.1:0-2148 GCA_036634775.1 Clostridium sp. | reverse complement strand
CTCAATGATACGTTCCTGGCGATCTTTTTTATTGGCCGCCAGCTTATGGATATCAATGGCTTCTCCTACAATATCACCTACGGTCATACGAGGATCCAGACTTGCGTACGGATCCTGAAAAACGATCTGCATCTTTCTGCGGTAAGGCAGCATATTCACCGATGTTTTTTTGCCAAATACCGGTTTCCCATCCACGATCTGCGGTTTTCCATCTTCGCCATACACCGGAACATCTCCCGTGTCGAAAATAGTCGTCCCATCATAGATAATGCGGCCGGAAGTCGGTTCATGAAGACGCAGAATCGCACGCCCTGTCGTCGTCTTTCCGCATCCGGATTCTCCTACCAGGCCAAGTGTCTCGCCTTTATGAATAACGAAAGAAACATCATCCACGGCTTTTACCACTTTTTTTTCAAATAACTTTGTGCTGGCAACAGGGAAATACTGCTTTATATTCTGTACTTCGAGTAATTTTTTATCTTCCATCAGATTTCGCCTCCCTGTGTTTTCCCACATCCGGTTTTTTCAAATTCTGCTTTTTGAAGCAGCCAGCAAGCGCTGTAGTGATCCTCTGAAAGGTCTATATAAGGTGGCATCTCACGAAGACATATCTTCATGCATAAATTGCATCTGGGTGCAAAGGGGCATCCTGCAGGCGGATTTAACATATCGACAGGGCTTCCTTCAATCGGAACCAGTTTGCTATGCTCTTTTTCATGAATCTTTGGAATACTTCTTAACAATCCCTTGGTATATTCATGACTGGGCGCATAAAAGATGTCATCGGTAGTTCCGTACTCCACTACCTTTCCCGCATACATAACTGCAATGTGGTCACACATATTGGCAACTACGCCCAAATCATGGGTAATCATGATAATCGCCATGCCAAGTTTCTCTTTAAGTTCAATCATCAGTTCCAGAATCTGAGCCTGAATCGTAACATCAAGTGCCGTCGTTGGCTCATCTGCGATAAGTAATTTCGGTTCGCAGGCCAGTGCAATCGCAATCATAACACGCTGACGCATGCCTCCGGACAATTCATGGGGATACTGTTTTAGACGTTTTTCCGGCTCATTAATTCCCACCAGATTTAAAAGCTCGATGGCTCTTTCATTCGCCTCCCGTCTGTTTTTATTTGTATGCAGGCGAACCATCTCACTGATTTGGTTTCCCACCGTGTAGACCGGATTCAAACTGGTCATGGGATCCTGGAAAATAATAGAGATTTCATTTCCACGAATCTTTCTCATCTGATTTTCACTCATCTCATCAATACGATGACCATTAAATTCGACCGTACCTCCGATTAAACGACCCGGATAAGCGGTAAGTCCCATAAGACTATAGGCTGTTACCGATTTACCGGAACCGGACTCACCTACAATGCCCAACACTTCCCCATCTTTCAAATGGATGGAGACATCATTTAATGCTTTTACTTCCCCTGCCTGAGTAAAGAAAGAAAGGCGTTCATTTTCAATATTTACTAAATAATCACTCATTCTCGTCTCCTCCTAATTCTTCAGTTTCGGGTCAAATGCATCGCGGAGTCCGTCACCCAGCAAGTTAAAACTTAAAATAATAACAGAAATCATAATAGCCGGTGCAAACAGACGGTGTGGATTGGTCTGCATACCGTTAATTGCCGCGCTGGCAAGACTTCCCAGCGATGGCATAGGTGCATTAACGCCTAATCCCAAGAAGCTTAGGAAACTCTCTGTAAAGATAGAAGACGGAATCTGCAGAGTTGTCGTAACAATCAGCGTGCCGATACAGTTGGTGAGAAGGTGCTTTTTGATGATTCGAAAGTTTGAAGCACCCAATGCTTTCGCTGCTGTCACATATTCCTGTTCCTTCAGCACCATAATCTGGCTTCGCACGATACGAGCCATACTGACCCAGTAAAGCAGTGCAAATACCAGGAAAATACTAATCAAGTTTACGCCGATAATACCGATCCATTCAAAACCGGGTTGCTGTGACAGCGCCTTTAGTGGAAAATTTAAAACAGCTGCCAACAAAATAACAATCAGTATATCGGGAACCGTGTATATAATATCTACAATACGCATCATAATCATATCTACCCATCCGCCAAAAAATCCGGAAACAGCACCATAGAATGAACCAATTAAAAGAATAATG
>JAVWRQ010000108.1:0-2335 GCA_036634775.1 Clostridium sp. | reverse complement strand
GGTTTTTTGAAAAGTAAGACGAAAAATCTTTTGTCCCTATCTTGACAGACGAATATGTATCACGCCGCCGCTATGGTAAGTGAAGCCCGGAAAGCCTTGAAAACAAAGGCTCGTCCGGGCTTCAGGTATTATAGAGTAGCGCCGCCACTACTGTAAGTGCTGTGCAAGTATTACAAAAAGATAAGCGGCTATTCATCAAAATGACAATATGCGTGGCGCTGCCAAACCCAAAAACATTTGAGTTTTCTCCAAATTCCTTAGGAAGACGACGGTATCGCAATCAGACCGATTACCAGAAGCAGGTTGAGCAGAATACCGAAGATAATACACGCCACCGGTCCCACCGCCAGATCCACAATCGGTTTCTTCGATTTCTTATTCAGCAAATACACACCGATTACAAACAATGCACCGATTCCTGCATATCCGGATGCCGCCACAGACATCTTCTCCGCCGCAACAATACCGCCTGCCAAAAGCGCCACTTCCAGAACCTTATTCATAGAGGTACGCACATACTCGCCCATGTCCTTCACGCTCGGAAACCGATCCATCCCCTTGGCGAACAAATCAATCAGTGCAATCTCAATGAGCATCACAGCGACACCTACCAAAAATGCCACAAGCGGATTTCCATGAAGGAACATACCAACTACAAATACAAACGTACATCCTGCCGTGCCGTAAACACCGGTAACGATGGCCGTGGTAACTACCAGCGGAGCGAATCCGATTGCTCTCGCCAGAGCCGTCAGTCCGGCATTGCTATACTCTCCTCCCGCCAGAAGTGCCAGAGACGCCGAGTCACCTGCTATGAGGGATAGGCTGGTGCCTGCCGCAATCAGACCGCCCATAATGGCCAGTAAAAACCAGTTTTTGCGGATACGGGACACATTTGCCACAAACCCCTTTGTCAGAGCCTCATTGCTTTTTTCCGTACCTTTCTTCTGTGCTGCAAAATAAATCATCAGCAGCATACCGGCCAGCATCGCCATGCCTTCCGCATTGAGAGCCACTTCGTTTGTGCCGATTGTAAAGATACCAAACTTCTTAATCAGATAATAAAACAGAACCGTAACACCGGCGGTAATCATACCCTTCTTAAACCCATGCTGATATGCCACGCCCACTGCCGGGAATATGGCAAATCCAACGGTTACATAAGCGGATACACTTCCCAAATCACCGGTAAAGTTATAAGGCATCATGCCAAATAAATTCACCACGAACTCCAATCCGGTCAGAATTGCCAGACCGTAGACCGCTCCGATCACACCGGACAGAATCATGCCCATCTTCGTATCCGGACAGAAAGAACCGATCATATCCGTTGTCAGAAGCAGGCAGTGAATCAGGATAATACTGGTCGCAATCGAAGTCGGGATACCAAAACCAATCACCAGACCGAAGTTGATGGCAAAGCTCATTGCCACCAATTCTTTTCTTGAAATCTCTTTGTTAAAGTACTGACCTGCAATCGGGCGGAATCCGTCATTAAAAACTGCAATCCCCTGATTTGATAAGATGGAGGCTAACGCTCCAATCAACGCAATAACGATATATTTTATAATGTTCCCCTTGCTTTCTGAACGAATGCGTTTAACAGTACCGGCAGCACCTCTTCCTTGTGCTGTGCTGTAAATCCAAATGCGACCTTTCCGGTCTTTACCTCTTCCTCAATCTCCGCATCACTTTTCACATGACCCGGCATAGAGATTGTGGCACATCTTGCTTTTCCCAAAAGCGCCAGTGCCATGGCTAAAGCCCCACCTCCGCCGGTGTTGCAGGCGCCCACATAGTAATCATAAATTCCGGATTTCATTCCCATGGCGGCATCTAAGTCTCCCTTTACGGTCACCTCGGCTTCATCACCCAGTTGCTTTTTCACAAGCCCTGCGATTTCTTCCTTGTCAATTTGTCCTCCTACGACAATCCTCATGTTACCTACCTCCTTTATGACAAAACTGCATAAATATACCGACAGAAAATCCTTCTCCGTCTCCGAGAATACAATATCCGTCATGGAAAGAATCCTGTCTCTTATCTCCACTGCCTCCGGGAACACTGCATCCGTTTTTACAGCCGCCAAAATTCCTTCATCAATGGGATTCTCCTCGGTTCTCTCTTCCGCTCTCTTGCCGGCCATTGCCAAATGTGTGATGAACATCTCCATCTTGTCCTGAGGCACCCCAGGACACCGGAAAAGTATATAATCCACGATCTTTCTGGCATAATCCGCCACTTTCCCGCTTATGATTTCGTTGTCCTCCAGGATTCCAATCCGCTCGTATAATTCTTTCTGCAACTGCTTACCCGCCTTTTTTGAATATACATT
>JAVWRQ010000107.1:0-2349 GCA_036634775.1 Clostridium sp. | reverse complement strand
TTTATGTCAGAACGTTTTGAATTAACTGGAAGTGGTATCAAAAATGTTGTTTACAGGGCAGCATTTTTTGCGGCCGAAGAAGGAACGGAGGTGGAGATGCGGCAGCTAATCTGGGCAGTGAAGATCGAATACGAGAAGAGTATGGGGACCTTTCCTGAAGAACTGGCAGGACCTTATAGTTGTTACCTTAGAGAATGGAGGGAATAGAGAGTGGATTACGAGAACAAAAAGGATTTCTGAACTCAATCAGGTGCATCCCTGCGAGAAAAGCGGGCAGAGAAACAGGATATTGAACATCAGCGGGAAAAGCAGCCTCCTGTAAAGGAAGGGAAAGCCGGAATTGAACTTTACAGGCTTGAAAACTCCTACGGAAAACTGACCTTCGGCGCTTCGGATAAGGAAATATGGATGAACGCGTCCAGAAAAAGAAGCTTTCAAGGACCGGAACCGGCTTCATCCAGGAAAACACTGGAACAAGGGCATATTCATCAGAAAGACAGAGGTGAAAGGAAAAGCTTTGTGGACAGTCAGAATAAATCGGAAAGTGCCGTCCAAGTGGTTCATTGCATGAAAGATATCAGCGTGAAGCGGCTTACCAATAACCTAATGCAAATGAGTGAAAAGTGGGAGCAAAAGACATTAAATGAGATGCTGAGAAAAGGAAAGGACCCGGAGCTCGTGAAGAAGGTGTATCGGAATTTGATTCTGGTGGAAGAGCAGAGAGTGGGTCTTGCAAAGCAAACGGTCAAGGCAGGAACTATAAGACTAATCGGAATGGGGGTAGAGGGAACATGGACAGATCCGGTTGAATCCGTGGAAGAGGCAGAGGAGCTGCCGGCTCAGGAAGAGGACGGAGAGACATTATAGGAAAAAACACCGCACTATGCGGGTTTTTGCGTAGTTAATACGCTTAATATATCACGCAAGAGGAACAGGAAAGGAGGAACCAGTTTTTATGTATTAATGCAAAAGACTGGGAAGAAAATGGCAGAGTATTTATCACCGGGTGTCTATGTGGAAGAATTTGAATCGGGCGCTAAGCCAATGGAAGGGGTTGGAACCAGTACGGCAGGTTTTATCGGATTGGCAGAGAGAGGTCCGGTGGAAGGTGTACCGCAGTTGGTTACGAATTCAGCAGATTTTCACAGAATGTATGGCGGTTATTTATCAGAAAATGAGTTTGGGGAATATCGATATCTTGCTTATGCAGTAGAGCAATACTTTTTAAATGGAGGAACACGTTGCTTTATTTCGCGTGTGGCACCGAAAGATGCAGCTTGCTCTGTAGGATATGCTCCGTCAAAGGAAGAAGCAGCAGTGATGTTGACTGCTAAGAATCCCGGCGCGTGGGGAGACAATATCAGAGTTGTGATTACACCGGCCAGCAAAGCTAAGACCCAGGTTCTGGAGGTTGTTGAAACACAGGAAGGGAAAAAGTATCTTGTTAAAAACGGAGCAGGTTTTAACTCCGGTGATATTGTTATGTATACGAATCAGTCAACCGTGGTATACAACAGAGTAGTGAAAAACCGCGACAATATTATTTCCTTCCAGGATGAATTCGACGATTCCGTTGTGGACAAGAACCTGTTACCGACAAAGGTTCTTACCACATGCGAGTTTGCCATTGAGGTAAGCCATGACGGTAATACGGAATTTTATGACAATCTTTCCTTTAACATTGAGGCGGCTAATTATGTTGACAAGAAGCTGGCCAAATCAGACCTGATAGAAGCAACCTATACCGGAAAGCAGGGAGCGGAAGCAATCCCACCCTTTGAAGAGATTGCAGGCGCGGGGGCGGCAGTAGCGACCATAGGGCTGATGGGGGGAAGCAACGGCAGCGTATCATCCATTACTGCTTCAGAGTTTGTCGGAGAGGACAGAGGAGCCGGACACCGTACCGGTATTCAGTCTTTCCTGGACAATGATGTAGTTTCTCTGATGGCAGTTCCTGGTGTAGTAGATCCCAATGTTCAGATTATGCTTGTTGCACATTGTGAAGGAACCGGAAGCCGTTTTGCTGTACTGGATATGCCAAAGGATGCTAAAAAAGTCCAGGATATGATCAACCACAGAGATATTTTTGACAGTAATTATGCTGCGTTGTATCATCCGTGGGTTACGGTCTTTGATCCGCTGGATAAGAAGAATTTCTCCATTCCCCCATCAGGTTCTATTTTGGGAATTTATGCGAGAAGTGACAATTCACGAGGTGTACATAAGGCTCCGGCGAATGAAGTGGTCAGAGGCTGCGTGGGATTAGAGTGCCAGTTTAACAAAGGCGAGCAGGATATACTCAATCCTAAGGGTGTAAACTTAATCCGTTCTTTCCCGGGCCTGGGTATT
>JAVWRQ010000106.1:0-2365 GCA_036634775.1 Clostridium sp. | reverse complement strand
TGAATGGCAGCATATGAACGATACCGGCAAAGCACTGATCGATACCTGGTTTCTTGGAATCTGTGCAGTGGAAGAAAACTACAATTGCATCCAATTTGTTTAGGCATCCAGAAGATGGGTGCTTTTCTTATGTCTAAAACGTGATGACGTTAAAAGCACCGGAAAACTGACGAGTAAACGGAGGATTTAACATGAAAAAGAATTATATGAAGTTACAGCTTTTCGCTGACGGCGGCGAGGGCGGCTCTGGAGCACAGGGCGGTAATGCCGGAGCTGGTAACGGCAGCCAGACAAGTGCCGGAGCATCATTTAGTTTTGAACAGGCTGAGGAAATTGCAAATGCCAGGGCACAGAGGGCAGAAACATCTGCTCTTAAATCATTCTTTCAGCAGCAGGGAATGAGTGAAGATGAAGTAAAGCAGGCGCTGGCAGATCATAAAGCCAACAAAGAGAAGCAAAAACCAAACGTATCTGCAATTGAACAGGAACGCGATAATGCTCTGAGGGAGCTGGAGACGGTTAAGAATTCCAATACGCTCCGCGATAAAGGCGTTAAACCGGAAGATCTTGACTATGTACTTTTTAAGGTAACCCAAAAAGTGACGGACAAGGTCGATTTTAAGAAAGCAACGGAAGACTTCCTGAAGGAAAATCCACGCTTTGCCGGTCAGTCCTACCGTGTGACTACGTCCACCCAGTCGGGCGGTTCTGGTGGTACCGAAAACACAAATGACTTTATTAATAATGCCATACGAATGGCAGCAAGAAAATAGGAGGATTTTTGAATGAAACGAAAATTTAGATTACAGTTATTCGCTACGGATGTATCTATTATCGACCGCACTGGAGCCGATTCCCTTATTCCGGAGGAAAAAGCAAAAGAGATTATCCAGGGCGTAGTTACCCAGTCTGCGGTATTATCCCGGGGAAATAAAATGGCAAATATGTCCAGCAAGACACATAAGATGCCGGTGCTCGATATGCTGCCGATCGCATATTTCGTAGATGGAGATACCGGTCAGAAGAAGACTACGAAGCAGGCATGGGATAAGAAGATCATCACGGCAGAGGAGATTGCGGTCATTGTGCCGATTCCGGAATCCGTGCTTGATGATTCCGATTATGATATCTGGGGCGAAGTAAGACCGAGAATCATAGAAGCCTTTGGTAAAGTGATTGACAGTGCTGTGCTGTTTGATGTAAACAAGCCATCATCTTGGAGAAGTGGCATTGTCGCGACAGCAACAGCAGCGGGAGCAGTGGTGACCCTGACAGAAGGTGATAGCCTGTACGATAAGATCATGGCAGAGAACGGAATCATCTCAAAGGTGGAAGGATCCGGATACTTTGTAAACGGGCACATGGCCGATATATCCATGCGCGCGAAACTACGGGGACTTAAGGATACCGCGGGAAACCCGATCTTTAAATCAGATATGCAGAATGGGACTACTTATTCGCTTGATGGATCCTCTATGAGCTTTCCAAACAATGGTGCATTTGATAAATCCAAGGCACTTATGATCTCCGGTGACTTTGGGCAGTTGGTCTACGCCATTCGCCAGGATATCACATTCAAGTTATTCACCGAGGGCGTTGTACAGAACACAGATGGAAGCATCGCTTATAACTTAATGCAGAATGATATGGTCGCGCTGCGTGCAGTAATGCGCCTCGGATGGGAGATCCCGAACCCGATCAACTCTGTGGAAACAGATAAGGCAAAGAGATGTCCGTTTGCAATCATGAAAGCCGGTACACCACCGGCAAAGGTGTAAGGAGGAATGGCGGATGTATGTAGATTATCTTTATTACCGCAGTGAATACGGAGGCATGATGCCTGGTGAGGCATTTACCATAGCAGAGAACAGAGCCACTACATATATTCGCTATATTACTTATCTGAATGGTGATGTTTTTGCAGAAAAAGAAGTAGAGCCTATTAAGCTGGCAGTATGTGCGGCAGCGGATATCTGTTATCGCATGGAACAGGAAAGACAGAGGCAGGAAACGGAAGGCAAGCCGGGAGCCGTGAAGTCAGAGAATAATGACGGCTTTTCCGCTTCCTTTGTAGTAGAACAGGTAGACGGTCAGACGGCGGAGGAACTGCTTCGGAAAAAAATATATGACGCTGTATACCCGTATCTCCTTCCCACAGGCTGGCTTAGTCGGAAAGTGGGGTGCTGCTATGATCACAAACGCGGATATCACGGTTTATAACCGGTATTACGACCGAAAAAAAGGGTATGACACTTACCGGCGCACGGTGATCCGTGGTGTCTGGTTCTTTGTGGATCATAAGGTACAGATCACAGAAAGCGGAGTGCTGGCAGCCGATATCTACAAAGTCAGAATTCCACTTTCG
>JAVWRQ010000105.1:0-2498 GCA_036634775.1 Clostridium sp. | reverse complement strand
AATTCTCTTTTTTCAGGTACGCTCATAACTTCCTGGGAAATACCCAACGCATTCAGAATATCCGGATGTCCAAGATCTAGCTGCTTTTTATCATAACCTATTGCTCCATTTGTCAGTTCCTTGTATCTTTTCGAGTCAAATGGCATGCTTGAAAAGTCCACACCCCTTCGATCTAATTTTCCTTTACACATATTCAGTTTTGCAGCTGTGACCCCCTGTGCCATATCCATAACCGTCAGTGGTCTTCCCTCCGGTGTCATAGCCATCTTGGTATGAACGGAAACTCCCAATCCCAGCAAATCATTCACTCTGGATACTGCCACATCACGATTTGCCGTATTTACAAAATTCAGCCGATCTTCTTCCTCTGGTCGTGCTTCCATGAACGAAAAAAAGCTTTCTTTATCATCATGTTCGAGTCTTTTGTCAAAAACATAATTTTCGGTCCCATCTGAATCGTACCCGGACACATGCACTTTAGCCGGTTTTACTATCTTCCCATCCAATTTATAAACCGTGTTAATACCACCGGAACCAAATATTTTTCCTTCCGACAGATTAAGCACCGGACGTGTAATCGTAGGATCTAAAAGCACATCTCGGTAATCTTTTCCTGCAAATTTTTCTCGATACTGTCTTCGGTCACCCTTTTTATTATATGCCTCAAACGTCTGATCATAAATCTCATTCATTTTATCCATTTGAGCCTGAAGATGGGTTCCCAATACAGACATCTGAGCACTCAAACCTAACATCCGCTCTTTTATATCCGAGTTTTCCTCTTTTTCTGCAGCTTCTCGAATCGTTATTGCATTGTCTGTTACCAAATCCAGTGCTACTTTCTGCTTACTTGCTGTCTTTTTATTAATTTCCAGCATTTGTTGTAGAAATTCAGCATCTTTATTCGGTGCCAGTGTCGGCATTTTAACGTTAGACATACTATCGTCCCGTTCTTTCAGTATACGTAAAGCATCTTGTATTCGATCCTGATAAGCAGGAGGAAGTCCGGCCGCATTGGTTTTAGCCCATTGACTTAGGTTAAGGGTCTCTTGGCTTAATTCATCTGTTCCATTATTTTTTATCTCCTGCCTGCCCTGGTTAATGCGTTCCGTTAGATCTTCCATCTGTTTTTCATACTCTGCAAATGTGTCTTTATATGCCCCACTCAAATGAGCAAAACGCTTCGCTGCTCCCGGTTTTTCCGGTACCGATATGATTTCCGTCATCTGTCCGCCTATATTGCGAAATAAGATTCCCGGCGTATGATAAGGGTCGGATTTTCCACTTTCTGCCGCGGTCTTCATCAGTTCTGCCAGATATGATGCCGGATTCTTTTCAAGTTCTACCTTTCCGAGTCCTACTGTACCGGTCAGATACTCGCTGTAAGGCTTTCCCTCAAAATAAAAACTGTCAAGAAATTCCCTGCACTTCACCGGATCATCCTTAATTGTACTGGGAGCTCCCAACATCTCTATCGCCATGTTAAAAACATTTCCCTTGTCCTGTATCCCGCTTTTTCCCACATTTTTTTTTCTTTCAGTAAATTCTTTCAGTTCTTTCTGTTGTTTTTTAGTTAGTTTGATTGGCATAATCTTTACCTCCCCGCCATGCTAATGTAATATTTTCCATAACCTGCTTCTGCTTCATATCGAACGGAACAATCTCCTATTACCGTCCATCCCATTCGGTTAATTGAATAAGTGTTTTCTTCCTGCCATGCACTGTAGATACTGTCACAAAGGATGTCCGGTGTTCCGCTGATTTTACATAATATACCTTTAAGAACTGCATAATCATAGGTAGCGGCTGCCGCTTTGTCTGTACTGGATTTGTCAAAACGAATATGAAGATCAAGGCGGTAAGCATTGTTCTTTACATCCTTATAAAATCCTAAAAGTATATCTCCTGTTTTGATGTCCAGATACTCTATTGCATCCACCCCAACGGTCATTCTGCGCGTTGTGCCAACATCTGTACTAATTAAAGCAGCCAGTTGATCTATATCAGGCTTCATATTCCCCCACTGGGAACCGACCGATGCCGGCGGCACATACCCGGTGGGCACCGCGATCTGTTTGCCCAGTATATTCTGTCTCACCTCGTACCAGGCTCCGGATGCGTCAACCCTATGACCATCCGGGGTAATTTCATTCATAGCACAGTGTCCATCTTCATATAAATAATATAATTTTCCCCGATCCTCGATCCATCCGGTTCGTTTCGCACCCTGATTATCATAATAATACCAGGCACCGTTCTCCTGCAGCCATCCGGTCTGCTCTGCCATGACCGGGGTTGCGGTACTTATGAAAATACCTCCGCAAAGACAGGCTAATAATGCCCCTTTTATTATCTTTTTCCATGTATCTCGCATCATGATCCTCCTCCTTCGTTTTGAGCAGCGCTTTCTTCTCTGGATTCCCATTGACTTTTCAGTTCCCCCTGAAGTACATCCTGTGTAGTAGCCGCTGTTGAGAATTCAGTACCTGCAACTGTTC
>JAVWRQ010000104.1:0-2644 GCA_036634775.1 Clostridium sp. | reverse complement strand
GATTTTCTGGTTTAGGATTTTCTCATCAAAACCATAGTCGGAAACATAAGATATGATCTCATCGTAGGTTCGGAATCCAAGGGAAAAGAATTCTTCCATGATCGTATTCGATTCATCCAACATTTCGCCCTGAATCTGTGAAATATAGGCGGTGTGAATGTTTTCACTAAATTTAATAGAAGCATGGTCATTCTTGAAGATTTCCCGGAGCAAGGTTGTCTTACCGATTCCATTTGCACCGATGAGTGCTGCTTTGTCGGTAGATCCGATTTCAAAACTGACATGTTCCAAAAGGATATCTTCAAAACTGACACTGTAATCGTTAACGGTCAATGCAATATTTTCAGGAAGCGCACAATCGGCAGTAAAACAGATATTAGGCTGCTTAATGGATAGAAACGGCGGTTTAATCCTGCGAGCCTCTAATCGTTCCTGAATTTTCACTCGGGCATTGAGTGACTTACCACGGGCAGCTTCCGCGTTGCAGGATGCAGTGGCTCTTAGTCGGTCAATTAAAATAGCATTTCTTTTAATTTCTTCTGCATCGGCATTCGCTAATTCTTGTAATTCTATCTTACTTTCCAATAAGGAGAAGTTATAGTCGGCGTATCCCCCATCAAATTCCTGTAATTCCTTATTTTCAAGGTGAATGATTTTATCAAAACAATGGTTCAGCAGATAACGGTTATGTGTAATAACCAAAAGTGTTCCCTTATGTGAATTCAACAGGTTCCTGAGAGCATTAATATTCTCGAAATCCAAAAATACGTCCGGTTCATCCATGATCATCAGATCCGGCCTATGCAGCATCTGCTTAATCACCTGAATCAGTTTAAATTCTCCGCCGCTGACTTCAGAAATCAACTGATTTCTATGCTCGGTCAGGTTGGCCAGATTCAGTTTTTTATGAATGATACTTTCAAAATCATCACCGCCAAGTGCCTGAAGGGCATCTAAAGTTTGTTGGTACTGCTCCAGCAGCGGATCAAGCTCAGACGCAGTTTCCATGGCGGTACAGATCGATGCCAGTTCTCCTGACAGAGCAAGGAATTCTTCGGCAATGTACTCGAATACGGTCAAGTCTTTACATGCTTCCGGATCGGAGAACTGGCTTACATATCCGATCTTACAGCCGGCGTCAATCTCGATCTTTCCATCGAACAAATAGTTGTCCGGATTCATGATGAGATCCGTCAATGTACTTTTTCCACTGCCATTTGTACCGATAAAAGCACAATGTTGACCTTCTTCTAATGTAAATGAAATCTTATTATACAAATCCTTTTCTGGGAATGAGTAGGATAAGTTCTGAACTTTTATCATATGATTACCTCTCGATTTACTGGTGGTAGAATAACACAGTTCATATAGAATATCAATGATTTTATATTGAAACCAATAGAAAATCGGTCTGTCACACCAATGTATAGGCCTGTGCATATATTGTTAGTAAGCCGGTGAAGGACAAACAGGAACGGTCTTTTTCCGGACTTAAAAAAATAAAATTTTGGAGGTTATTTTATGGGAATGCCTATTATTAAACCCGGAACGATTACACGGGGAGAAGCGGTCGGTGACATCATCGAATCCGTAGCGATAGAGGAAGCTGCTTTTGCACACATTCTGAATGCGGAAAGCGAAAAGCTGATGGCAGTTGTAAACAATAGCGGAGCATCCGCAGAACAGCTTTTGGCAGTGAACAAATCGGTGAAAAATGCAATTAGTGCCATCTCCAGATTGGAAATGCAATTACAGGCAAAGTTGGAATTGTTTGACAATACAATTTGTCAGTAGTTTTACAAGAATATAAAAAATAAGTAAAGGAGAAATGAATATGTCATTTTCTTATGCAAATGCCGGCTCCGGTCCCAGTGCGGGCGGAATTGGCTGGTTCAATTTTGGCAACCTTACGATAAATCCGGGGGATGTCTTAACCGGTCTGACCGGTACTTTAAATGACGGGAGTACCGTCACCTTCGATATCAAATCATTGCCCACATCATTTGTCCCATTTACAGCCGTTTCAATTCCGGTACAGTACGCCTACTTTGGCTCAGCCGGATATACAGGAATATTGGGTAATACAGCATTAAAAACACCGCTGCTTTCAGCTTATAATACAGCCAGTACTCTGGTGCTAAGCAATATTGTGGTAAAAGATCCCAATGGAAATCCTGTAGTGAACTATACCGCAGTGGTTGCCGATGCAGAGAGTACCAATGCATTTCCACAGTATACCGAATATTTGACATTTAATACCACCGGAGGTGCCTGGAATCTTTTAGATACTCTAGGCGGTAACCCACCGATTCTTACGGGTGTAGGTACTAATACAGTGACAATTACCGGTACCAACCAGTCGGCCAGTCAGGCAGCCTATGTACTCACAAGCCAGTCTCCCGGCACATTGACCTTAGATGTATATGGACGAGAGGCAATTGCCGTTGGTTTTGCAGTCACCAAGATAACCGTATGTAAAAATATCGGCGACCGCATCAACTCAGCGGATCAGTTCGTTCTGGATATAGCGGGAAATCCCAATAACCAGATCACGACCACAGGCGCTGCAGATGGTATGCAGTCCCCATGTGCAGTGGTATATGCGCTTCCCGGAAACACTTACACCATTAACGAAAAGATGGCA
>JAVWRQ010000103.1:0-2713 GCA_036634775.1 Clostridium sp. | reverse complement strand
CTAATACCGCTACGATAATAACCAAACCACGAACCAGACCATTTAAGAATGGTGGTACGTTTGCCATAACCAGAATTGTCTGAATAATACGAAGCATTAAGACACCTAAAAAGGTACCTATAATTTTGCCGCGGCCGCCTTCCATAGAAGTTCCACCGATAGCAACCGCTGCGATTGCATCCATCTCATATCCATCACCGGCACTAGCTGCCTGAATTGAAGTAAGACGGCTGGCCAGAAGGAAGGCTGCCAGACCATATAAGACTCCTGCATAGCAGTAAATCATCGTTTTTACATTGCCCACCTTGATACCGGTCAGACGAGCGGCCTGTTGATTGGAACCAACCGCATAGACATAGCGGCCGAATTTTGTCTTACTCATAATCACTCCGGTCAATATCGTGATGAGAATCAGTATGATCATCAAGTTGGGGATTCCAAGTATATCTCCCGCTGCAATTGCACGGAAGGAAGCGTACATCGTCTTATCTACGGTAAATGGTCCACCTTGTCCCAGCTGGGTGATAATGGAACGATAGGCGGAAAATGTTGCTAATGTTACAATAAATGGAGCAATTCCACCTTTTGTTACAAATAATCCATTAATCAATCCCAGAAGCAGCCCAAATCCCAGACAGAATAAAAAACAGATCGTAATACTGTGGGTTTTATTCAGGAGGGAAATCCCCAATCCTGAAATCAGTGCCACCGACGAGCCTACAGAGAGGTCAATCATGCCGGCTGAAATCACCAAGCTCATGCCCATGGCACAGATTCCTACAATTGCACCCTGAACAAACTGATTTGTCAGGTTCGTGAATGAGAGAAAGGACGGGTTGATTATGACCGCCACGATCATAAGTAATACAAAGCTGAGCCAATGACTGTAATTTGTGGTGATATTACGCCAAATTTCTTTAAAGTTTTTATTTGAAACACCGGTTGTATTCATTATTGTACCTCCATTTTCGTTCCTGTGGAAAGCGCCATCATCTTAGTCTCATCCAGTTCCTGTCGATTCAGGCATCCTTTGACTTGCCCTTTATATAGGACGATACACTGATCTGCAATCTGGTAGATCTCAGGAAATTCAGTACTGAATACCAGAATTCCTTTTCCCTGTGATGCCAGTTCCAGAATTAATTTATATATGGCGTATTTGGCACCTACGTCAATACCTTGGGTCGGGTTATCCATAATCAGCACATCCGCATCCGTCTCCAGCCAGCGTCCCACGATTACCTTCTGCTGATTTCCACCGGAAAGGGCAGTGATTGGGTCTTTCTCGCTCCCCACCTTGATTTCCATCTTCTGGCGGTTCTTCTCAAAACGGTCACTTTCTGTTTTCTCACCAATAAATGCATTTTTATGTAAGAGCGTAAAATATGCCATCGAATTGTTATCCCGTATACTGAGGTCCGGCATAATTCCTCTTTCTTTTCGATTACATGGAATCATAGCAACTCCATGACGCATGACATTTAAAATGCTGTGGGTGTTAAGTTTCCCATGTTTTGTATCAATCGTTCCTCCGGTAATCGGCGTCGCACCAAATAGTGCCGTCGCAAGTTCACCGCTGCCTGCGCCCTGTAATCCGGTGATGGCAATCACTTCGCCTCGATGCAAATCAAAAGAGATATCGTTAAATGTTTCTCCGCATACGTTCTTTACCGAAAGCAGTACTTCCTCTGTCATACACGGTTCCTGCTGTTCTTTCAAATTGGCATCTACAAAGGTCTTGCCAATCAATAGTTCGGTCGCTTTATGTTCATCAATATCTTGAATCAATCCGGTTTCAATAAAACGGCCATCCCGCAGTACCGTATATTTGTCGCAAATGGCAAAAATTTCCGGCATCTTGTGGGAAATATAGATAAAACTTACGCCCTGTGCCTTTAAACGGCCCATGATCGTAAAGAGATTTTCAATTTCCTGATTGTTAAGTGCCGTAGTCGGCTCATCCATGATGATTAATTCCGATTGAAACAGAAGAGCCTTGGCAATCTCTACCAACTGCTTTTTCGCTGTCTCCAGATCGGATACCAGAGCCGTCGCATCAATGTGGACATTCATTCCATCCAGCACTTCCTGAGCCCGCTTGATTTCTGTTTTTTTATCGATCATACCTGCTTTATTCGCAATTTCTTCTCTCAGATACATGTTCTCATAAACTCTTAAATCATTACAAAGATTTAATTCCTGGTGGATAAAACGGATTTTCATCTCTACCGACTTCTGTGGGGTCATACCCGTTATTTCTTTTCCATCAATGATAATCTTGCCTGAGGTGGGTGGAAAGCTGCCTGACAAAATATTCATGAGCGTCGTTTTTCCTGCGCCGTTTTCTCCTAGCAAACCATGTATCTCCCCCGGACCGATGGAGAAACTCACATCCTGTAATGCGGCTACGGGACCAAATTCCTTACTGATATTCTGCATTTCTAATTTCATAAAAATGGTGCTCCCTTCGTCCCTATTCTAAATAAGGGGGCGTTACAAAAGTTCTTGCAACACCCCCTCCAGCATCGTTTTACTGTAAGCTGTAACGAATCTTGTACATATCAGATTCCATATATTCTTTGTAGTTTGTCTTGTCAATCATCTCAGTAGGAATTAAGTAGCTTGGCTCAAGTGTCTTGCCTTCTAATACGTTCACTGCTAAATCAACTGCATCACGAACCATAGATGGAGAGAATGTGTATGTCATGAAATC
>JAVWRQ010000102.1:0-2861 GCA_036634775.1 Clostridium sp. | reverse complement strand
CAGACGGCAAATTACAATCGCATGTAACAGCAAATTAAATTCCCGTCTGACACCGATCAGATCGCGCGGTCTTACCGGTAACTGCACACTCTTATCCGCTTGACCGCACATTCTCGTAGTCTTGTTTGAAGATAAGAAATTCTTATTTTGAAACAAGGCCATGAGCATGGCTCACAGCCTTTGAACTTTAAAAACTAAAAACTTCATTATGTAAGGTTCTGGTTATCAACAGCAGCCAGAATGATATCCGTGTCAATGATCTTTTTACCAGCCTGTGATCCAAAGGCAAGTGCATCCGTCATCAGGTTATCAATGAGACGGGGATTTCCCTGAGAGTATCCATGGATGGCAGTGAGTGCAGCATCTTCGATAATGGATTTAGAACCACCGGCACGCTCCAGCTTATGCAGGATATAGGAAGCAACTTCTTTGTCATCCAGACCATTATAGTTGTAATGGATGGTGATGCGTTGGCGCAAGGCTTCATGAACAGGCTTTCTGAGGATATCATTGAGGTGGGATTCACCACACAGTATCAGTGTAAAGCAGTTGATGGAATCATATCCATAATTCATGAGCATCTTGATGTCATTTAAGATGCCGGAACTAAGATACTGGGCTTCATCGATGGCAAGTAATAGTGGCTGGCGTTTCTCTTTATACAGGTAGCAGACCTGCTCCTGTATTGCTTTAAACATACCGGTCTTGCCGCCTTTGTCACTGATACCAAGGACAGAGCAGAACTGTCTATAGAATTCAGCGACCGATATGGTGGACAGGCAGAGGTAGGCCATGTGGTTAAGGTTCGGATTGAGACTTTTTGAAAAGCATCTGAGACAGTAGGATTTTCCCATACCAGGCCTTGCAGTAAAGACACCAATACCACGAGTCTCTTTGAGATAATTCAGTCGGTGTGTCATTTCCTGAAAATCTCTGGAAAGAAAGGAATCTTTCTCAGAAATGGATTTGTCAAAAGGGTTAAAGGAAAGAGCATAAAAATCGTTATACATCAGATTTACCTCCCAGTTTTGAGTAATCAATAGCAGGTACGTTGTTTCTCTTGGTATGGCAGTTGGCATTCTTATCCGTACGAAGCAGAGGATAATGCTTTCCTTCGTAGAGAATAAAGGCCGTATCCATATCAGACGGCTGGTAGCGGACATCCACCTTCATGGAGATGAACTGCATGGGAACATCAAAGCTTACCTTATTGATGGAAACGGTAGAATCCTTATTCACTTTTCTGGTAACGCGGTTTAAGAAGCATTCATCCAGCCAGTCGCGGGACTGTGGAGTTCTGCTGTGGGCTTTTGTGTCCTGATAACGAGAAAAAGGTGTACAGTCGATGCCGGTATGAAACGTTGTATTGTAGGAGCGCATGTAGTCCTTCAGGAGAGAATTAAACTCTGCAAGAGAGGAAATGGATGCGATATCCAGGGTATACAGCCAGCGTTCCTTTAAGGTTCTGAAATGGCGTTCCACCTTGGCTTTTGAGGCTCCATCACGGACTCTGGTGTGGAGAAGAACGGTACCGACGCTGCCGCAGATCAGGGAAAGCTGTTCATTGCAGTAAGGACCACCATTATCAACATAGAGTTTATCCGGAATTCCGTAAGTGGCAATGGCATCTTTGAGCACTTTCTGGAAGTTTGCGGCATTATCATTGTAGAAGAGTTCGCCACCAACAAGCAGTCTGGAGTGGTCATCAATGATCATAACACAGTAGACACGGCGGCAGTGTCCATCTTCGGTGATGTGTGGAAGATAGCAGGTGTCAGCCTGCCACATCTTGCCGAACATGTCTTCTTCAAAGGCTTTACGGTCACGCACATTTGGGTTTCTGGCTGATTTTAAATCATTGTGCTTTATGAAACGCTGGACAGCATCCACGGATACTGTGGCAGGAATAAAGGAATCAGTAACTAATTTCTGATGGATTTGCGTGGCATTAAGCCTTGGAAACGCTTCCTTTAACCGGTAGATTTCTTCGATGGCAATATCAGGAAGTGTACGGGAAGTACCTTTATCGGAGCGTTCTCTTGGCATAAGTGCATCCACACCGCCAAGCCGGTACTGGGATACCCACTTTTCTACTGTTTTGTAGTCATACTCTTTTGTAGTGCCATCAGGAAGCTTTAAGGGATTTTCAGTCACCCTTTTATAGTAGGCAGTTTTGGTGGCATCAGGAAATAAGTCCTGGATCACCGGCGCGATGAGGGCAAATCGAAACTGGGCAACAGCTGCAGCATCTGATAAGTTGTTTTGTTCATTCATGGTAAGATTACCTCCTTTGGATTTAATAAATTCATCATAAACCTCAAAGGAAAGGGTGGGTATTACCAGTTTGTGTGGAAGAAAGAAACTGAAATGAGTTAAATCTGCTTCTGTCTGGAACGTGCAGTCGGATTCGCATGGTTTTGTAAAAAAGAAAAACCTGTAAGGCGAAAAAAGGCAGTGGAAAAATCAGAATAAGGATCTTCCAGACAAAGAAAACGGATGAAATCCCACGGGGACTGTTCCGAGAGTTGCAAAACGGAGAGCCAGACAGAGCGGTTCAAAAGAAAGAGATCTTTCCATCGATACAGCATGGAAGCAGTGATGGAATAAGACTCACAGAGCGCAGCAATGGTTTTTACATGGGCAAAGTATTCCCCTAAAATGCGGAGAATAAAGAAGATGCCATACTGGGAGTAAGGAACGATGGAATCAGGAAGAATAGCATGAGTGTGACCGCAGCTTTCACAGATGATTCTGGTAATGCAGATGTCCTGATATACAGGTTTTCCGTGGATGATATCAACAATGGAACGCTGATAGGTGGCATGAGTTTTACAGTTACCTGTGGAATGGCAGCATGGACA
>JAVWRQ010000101.1:0-2863 GCA_036634775.1 Clostridium sp. | reverse complement strand
GCGGCAGGAGATTCTGGATAGTATCCGAAAGAAACGGGCAGATTTTCTGGATATGTTCCATCATGAGGTTCAAAAAAAGAAGCAGGAAAACTCCCAGAGGTCGGAAGAGTGGGAGTGTCAAATCAGAAGACAAAAGGAAACTTGTAAAGAATAGAAGGAGAGGGAGTACAAATGGATATAAGTTCCTACCTGAATCCAGGTACCATAAAAGCACAGTGCAACAGTGCAAAAGAGATATTACAAAAAAATAATCAAGATTTACAGGTTGCAGTGGCAGGAATTGGAGAATTTACTGGAGATGACTCCATCCAAAGTGCGGCATTCCAGTCCATGAAGCAGCAGTTGGCAGATTACACCACGATTATCCAGGCGCTGCATGCTGCTAACATGTGGGATATCAGTGACTATCAGGCACTTGCCAGTTCCGTTGGGGATGAAGTGCTGGATGGATCTGTGATTCTGCCCAAAAAAGAAGCAGCCCAGAGGGCAAAATCCAGCCATCTGTCTTCTGCTTCGGTCTATCGGATGGCTGCTCGAACAGCGAGCTTTTGTACACCAGTATCCTCTGTCATTACATATTATTACGATATGGCAGACTGCTACGAAAGACTGGCAGAAAATGATGAGGAAGAGATCAAGGCGTGTGAAGACAAGGAAAAAAAGTATGATCAGATGGAGGCTCAAACCAGTGGTCTGTTCAACTGCAGCAGGCAGATGCGTATTGCGGCCGCATCCGGTATCGGAGCGGTGAACTGCGCCTTTCAAAATGGGGTATACCAGCCGGACAGGAACGCATCCTGGCGAGAAGACATTAAAAACGCTTATCGAAATAAGATACTCTATGATATGTCTGGTGGACTGTTGGCAGCAAAAGGGATGCAGGCAAGCAGTATCTGTAGCAAAGATCCGGTAGATCTTAGTACAGGGAACTTTATTTATGACAGGACAGATTTAAAAATAGTGGGAGCCAGAGAGTTTTCATTCCGTCGCTTTTACAATGCCCTGAATTCTTATCAAGGCGTTCTGGGCAATGACTGGAATCACAACTATGAACTAAGGATCCAGTTCGATTGGGAGAGTCACAGTATCGGATTAAAAGCGACGATCATGCTGGAAGATGGGAAAGAGGAAGTATTCCGCCATCAAAAAGACGGATTCTTTGTTCCGGTGACAGCATCACAAGGCTTCCTGTCCAAATCAGACTTAGGGTATGTCTATGAGACGCTTGCAGGAGAACGAAAAATCTTTGATACCAGAGGTGTATATCAACGCAATGAGGATGCCAATGGAAATGGGGAAACACTGATCTATAAGGAGAGCCCGGATGGAAAGAAGATTCTAAGTAAAATCGAAAAAGATACGGGAGAGTTTTTTGTGCTTACCTACCGGGAAGATGGGACGCTGGAGTCTGCCACAGATCATACAGACCGCACTGTGATATATCAAGTGAAAGACAGTCATTTGGAGAAGGTAGAACTGCCGGAGGGCGGTTGTTTTGCATACACCTACAATGAGACCGGAAAATTAGAAGCAGTTACAGGACCAAGAGGAATCCCATCCGTAAAGAGTATCTATGATGGGAATCAACGTGTAGTGAAGCAGGAATTCCCAGATGGAACAACCATGCATTTTGAATACCATGATGAGACCCATGAAATCACAATGGTGGAGCGTAATGGAAGTAAGAGCGTTCATGTACATGATGAAAAATGGAGAAATATCTGTAATGTCTATCCGGATGGGGAAGAAAAGTTCACCTACAATGACCGAAATCAGAAAACGAAGATGATAGATAAGCTTGGAAACGAAACTAGATTGTCTTATGATCACCGTGGAAATATGACCGAAATCATCAATCCACTGGGAGTAAAGGTTGCAATTACCTATGGTGCACATAATCAGCCAGTTAGTATTTCGGTAGATGGAAAGCGAAAACAGACCAACCAGTTTGATGTCAAGGGGAATCTTCTGGAAAGTTTCGATGCACTGGGGAGAAAGACCTCGTTTTTCTATCATGAGAAGGGGATGCCGGAATACGTGAACCAGGCAGATGGAAGCCGGGTGCAGATGGTATATGATGAAAGAGGTAATATCACAGAAGTTACAGATGCAAGAGGCTGTACAACCAGATATACCTATGACAGGAGAAATCAGGTCACGCAGGTGACGGCTCCAAATGGAAATAAAACTTCTTTCACCTATGATGTGGCAGGAAATGTAAGTACCGTAACAAACGCTTCTGGAAAGACAAGAACTTATGAGTACAATCAGAGCAATCAAGTAACGAAAATCACAGATTTTGACGGAAGCATTCTGCAGCGTACTTATAACGTACTCAATAAGCCCGAGAAACTGATTGACCAGTTGGGACGAAAGACCAGTCTGTCTTATGATTCCATGTGGAATGTGTCTTGCATAACAGAACCAAACGGAGCAAAGACCACATATCACTATAATGAAAACAACCGATTAGAAGAGGTACGAGATGCCAGAGAAAACAGTAGACGCTATACCTATGATGGGAATGGAAACCGTTTGAGTGAGACCGATGAACTGGGAGCAACTACATACTTTACCTATGACCCATTGGGGCAACTGACACAGGTAGAAGGACCGGAAGGGAGCAGCTATTCTTATGTATATGATCAGGAAGGTCATGTAACAGAAGCCACGGACGCTCTGGGCGGCAAAGTGACCATGGAATATGATGCCGCCGGACAACTGATCAGGGAAACCAATCAGGTGGGTGCCACCAGAAGTTATACCTATACAGCTTTGGGAGATGTGGAATGCATCACCGATGAGGCAGGACGGGTAACACGCTATACCTACTTCTCACAGGGGAAGCTTGAGTGTGTCCTTC
>JAVWRQ010000100.1:0-2895 GCA_036634775.1 Clostridium sp. | reverse complement strand
TTGAAGCTCATCATCGATCTTTCGCGGTTTGCCAAGGTCGGCTCTTGAACTGGGGATGAGTGCATCAAAGCCGCCCTGATTATAATGGTTGTACCATTTTTTAATGGTAGTTGGTGCATAGTGTTTCTTTGTGCCATCCGGGGCGATCACACCTTTGGCAGAAGCATCACGAAAGAAAGCCGCATGGGACGAAAAGGTGTCCGAAAGGGCTGAGATGAGTGGTACAATTCTTAAGGAAAGTATCTGATTTAGAGTTCAAAAAATAGAGCGAGGAATCAACTTCCTGCTCTAAATCTGATGATTTCCTATTGTACCGAATCGCGGACGGTGTGCCAGTACCGCATATGGGAATTGTATCCTCGCTCTGTAGGCAACATGGCTTGTTTTTCAGTATCCTGTTAGCAGATTTATGGACATATTGACACAGTTTCTTTGCAATAACACGATTTTTGGGTATGCTTCGCAGACCTTCCAATGGGAGGTCAAAAAAATCAGTTTGAAGATGAAGCACTTTTTACCTGATGGCATAAGTCCTTCCGGACGGCTTCATATGATGGCTGCCACATACCGGACACAGGGTAATATCAACCTTCCAGACAGCTTTGATTAATTCAGCAATGGAAAGGTTCTGGTACTGCATTTTGAATTTCTGGTATCCTTGCAATGTAAAGATCAGCTTAAGGTTGTGGCCTTTCATGCGGTTGTTTAGGAAGCCGTAATACCGTATCTTCTGAAAACCAGATGGCAGTACATGAAGAAGAAACCTGCGTATGAACTCCTGGTTGCTGACCGTGATCTGCCGTCTGGGATCACCCGGCTTTTTGCCTCTGGCAGAAAAGACCGTCCCTGTTTCGGATACGGACAGGATGCGGTTATTAGAAATGGCAATCTTATGTGTGTACCTGCCAAGATATTCAATCGCATTGCCAAATCCATTGAATGTCTCTTTGATATAAGGACACCAGTCCAACTGATACAGCCTGTTTCGGAATTCCTTCCACTCGTAAGAGTTCCGGAGGTTTTCACAGGAAGAGGAGAAACTCAGTGCACCGCTCTGATAAAGGGAGTCCAGCAGTGCCATGTACTTTCCCCTGAACTTATTGCGGAGTACATGAACAGGAATAAAAAACTTACTGCTTGACTTGCGTATCCTGTGATCCGTAGTCAGTCCGCCGCCAGAAACGATGCAGTGCATATGGACATGGTAGAGCATCTCCTGATTCCAGGTGTGCAGAACCTGGATAATACCGGGAGCTGCACCAAGGTAACGCTGATCGGCAGAGAGTTCCAGCAGGGTTTCAGCACAGCAGCGATGGAGCAGCCCATAAAGAAGCTTCTGGTTGCAGTAGATCAGAGAGTTAAGTTCGTGTGGGAGTGTAAATACCACATGGAAATAGGGGGAATCGATTACTTCAGCTCTTCGTTTATCAACCCAGATTTCTTTCAGAACAGCCTGACAGTTTGGGCAGTTACGGTTGCGGCAGGAATTATTGTGGATCTCTGAATGCCCGCAGTCCGCACAGACGGCCATGTTACATCCAGCTGACGGTGTTTTGCAGCGGAGAATTGCCAGAGAAGCTTTTTCCTGAATGCCAGACTGGGGAATCCCGCTTTCACAGAAGTCCTGATAGGAATGCTGAAAAATCTGTTGAATTTTGGGTCTGTCTTTGGAAACAGTTATTTTGGGAGAAATCACCTTTGCCACCTCTCAAGCTGGTCGAAAGGATTTACAACCTTACAGCTTTCTGCGGCGGCAAGATGAACGTAAATCAGCGTGGAATTGAGAGACTTATGACCAAGAAATGCTTTCAGCGTGAGCAGATCCATCCCATTCTCATAACTATGTGTTGCATAAGCATGGCGAAAAGAATGAGCGGAGAGTTTTCCGTCTAAAGAAAGGAACCTTTTATGTGCCAGAATCTGTTTCTGAAGCCACTGGTGATTCATGGGTGCAGCCAGGGAACGCTGCTGAGAGAAAAGCCATTTATGGGGGCGGTGTTCCATGGGGAAGGAATACCAGTAATCCAGTATCATCTGCCAGATGGTTTCAGGAAGTGGGACGTAGCGGTCCTGATGGTTCTTCGACTGAGCCACATGAATCTTATGGGACGAATGAATGATGTCCTCACATTGGAGATGGCAGAGTTCATCAAGCCGCAGTCCGGTGGCATAAAGCATGGAGACGGCCAGGCGCACCTTCTGGTTTTCCAGTGACTGGATAAAGAGAGACACCTGTTTTCGGGAAGGGACAAAAGGAAGATAGAGATTAAACTTCCGAAAAGGAATCTGTGTCCTGTCCCAGTCCTTATGGAGGACATAGATGTGAAAAAACTGGAGATAGGAAATGATCATGTTGACAGTCCGGTCGTTCAGGCTGCGATCCTTTTGAATCCAAAAGAGGAAGTCACGCATGACCTGCCAGGAAGCATCTTCCGGCGATACTGGGAGAGAAGAAAGATAGCCCAGATATGGGTGCATATAGGTCTTATAGGAACGAATGGTATTGTTTGCCAGGCCTTTGGCTTGAAGCATTTGAATAAAAATAGAAAAATAGTCCATAATGGAACCTCCTAAAATTGAAATGAATTGAGGAAATATGAAAATCATCTCAAAAAAGGCGGTGGACGAATAAAAAAATAAGATAAGTAGTTGTTGAATGAGTAAAAAAATGATAAATTAAACATAGCGGTTTGTTAGTATTTGTTTGGTTTGTTATTTTGTGGTGATTTAACAATAAAGCATATAGAGACAAACCGCTACTTTTATTTTAAGAAAAATGAGAAATTTGATAAAAAGTAGTGGAAACATGGTACCGAAAGCAAGCTATCGCGATAGCGATTTGGTACAATTCTTAAGGAAAGTATCTGATTTAGAGTTCAAAAAATAGAGCGAGGA
>JAVWRQ010000099.1:0-2914 GCA_036634775.1 Clostridium sp. | reverse complement strand
TAAACGGATTTTTCATCTACCGCATAGGCCAGCCTCATCTTATGTAGTTTTTCCAACCATTTCCCATATGTCTGGTGAATAGTCGGTTGATTCTCCAGTCGATCCAGAGAAGGAAGAAAGCGCAATAAATTTACACAAATTCCATCCGGAAATGCACACTCCAGTTCCTTTGACATAGATTCCATGGCTCTCTGCTCCTGTCCAATGGCCAAATACCAGATCGTAAGCCCAAGATAGATATAATGCCGGGCCACCAGATTACAGATACGCGAGTCACATGACAGCATATATTCCATCAGACCAATTGCTTTTGTATATTCCTTATTGGATACCAGATGAGTAATATATACATGACCTGCCACAAAGGCACTTATTGCCATAAGCCCCTTGTCCAATTGCCCGTCCAGTGCCCAATCGGCGCCTTTTTCCTGTTCCTCCATCATCGAATAAAGCATGCTGCGAACCACTTCCTGCATTCGGTTACACATTTTGGTCGGTTGAATCTTATCGAAAAAGTTTACTTTTCTTTCAAAATAGGAAATTGAATAATCCAGCAGTTCCCTGTCATTTCTAGATAGGGCAATACGTCCCAGCAAAAGTGCTGAACCAAAGCATATGGTGATCTGGCGATACTGCGCTCCCGCTTCTGCTGCCTTGTGGGCAAGAATCTCCGCTCTTATAAAATCACCGCGCATACAGGCAACTCCTCCCCGATACAACGCATCGGCTCCATTCCCACGCCCACCGGTCATCTCGGAATAAATATCCAGCATCTGCTCCAGCTGATCTCCGATTTCATCTGCTTTTCCAATTTCACTGTGAAAAATATACCAGAGTGACGGACATCCAAAGCCATAAGGTTCCTCCCGTGACAGCACCTGCGACCTACGGCCTTTTAGCAATTCTGCTGCCTTTCGATAGGTCTTAGTCATTTTGTCAAGATTAGGATAGTCGGCATATGCGCTCATCATCGTCCATTCGCCCAACAGCCAATCCTGTTCCTCCGGCGGAGCTGCTTTTACCATATGGTAAGTCTCCTCCAACAGTTTTTCATAAAGTTCAAACTGACCTTCTCCAAAAAATACATATAAAAAGCGAAGCATGGTAATCGGATAGTGCCACTTCACCTCCCGAGGACACCCCTGCAAAAGTTCTTGCACAATCTGCACATACCGCTTATCTCCCACTCGACTTAAACTCAAACCAATATTCGGTAATTTTAAGATACTTTCCCAATCTTTGATTTGATAAAAGCAATGGAGTGCCTCCTCCTGCATCCGCTGACTCTCATACCATCTTCCCGCGCGCGTCAGACATTCGATTTTCAGATTGCCCGGAATCGAGCTCAGCTTCCGTCTTACCAGATTCAACAAAATAACATGAGGAAAGTACCTTTCGACCTGAGGTTCATAGCGGATAAAGTGGGAATACTCCAGAAAATCCCATATTTTTTTTGGTATATCCGGTTCATCCATCATAAAGCGAATCTGTGAAACAGTAACACTGTCAAACGGAGAAATCAAAACCAAAAAGCGTTTACATTCTTCATCTAAATCATCCCACTCCAAGTTCTGCATGAGCTGCAGAATATCTCCGGTTGCCTCGATTGCCAATGTGCCGGTCTCCTGAAACTTCTTTAATTGAAGACACAGTGCTATAATCCACCCACCTGTTTTTTGAAAAAGCAGTTTTGCCTGTTCCGTTGTGATATCCGATGCCCCCGACTGTCTATAAAATTCCTGTATATTATCAGGGTTGAGAATCAAATTCTCCTGACTGATAATATTCAAAGAAAGCTGGTTCATCAATCGCGTTGTACGGCGGGTGAATACCTGCCCAATGATAATCAAGTGCAGTTGTTCGCCCCCATGGAAAAAAATAGCTTTAAGCAGATATTCATTGATTCCTTTATCCAAAAGATGGAAATCATCTAATACGAAATAAGTTTCTCTGCTGCATCTTAATTGAAATAGTGCCTCTGCTACCTGCCCAATGGTTATTCTTGTAGGAACACCTATGTCGATTAAGTTTCTTCCTCCTACCGGATCGATTTTCTCCAACACGTTGCACACTCTACTCCATGAAGAAGAAAATGTCTCTTCCATCGCTGTGAACCAGAAAATCTCAGCGCCCATTTCTTCCCTTGTGTTCAAGTAATCCTTGACCGCCGTTGTCTTTCCATATCCGGAAGGCGCTTCTACTAAAATCGTCCGAACTTCTGAAATTCTATGTAAATTTTGTTTTAATTCCTGTGAATAATAATGTATACTCATTCGCTTATCACGCACCATTCTAATTTTTAATAATTTCTACTATATCTATAAATACATAAAAACTAAAAAGTACTCACCTAATTTAAAAGTTTTTTTATGTAATAGGAAAGTGCTCCTATTACACAAAAAAAAACAAGCCTCTCAGCTTGTTTCTTCTTTGTATTATCTGCCTGCTGCGATTCTTGCTCTGGCTTCCTCTGAAGTCTGATAGCAGCATTTTTCTTCTGTGATATAAGCTGCTGCCACATTCCACTCTTGCAACGTATATCGTTCAAGAGGTATCGCCAGAATTTGTGCTTTTGATTCCGCACTAAGAAATCGGCTGTCGAAGTGCAAATCTGACAGATAACAGCATCCGATTGCCTTTTGAATTTCGATCAGTAATTCATCCGTTTCTACCATCTCTTGTACCTCCGTCTTTTATTTCTTTGGTGTTCTCGGTCCGTCCAGTTGTCCGATGATAACCGTGATGTCGGCAATCTGTACGTAGCCAAGCGGATTGGTCACCAGCCCCTTATAAAACTCCGGGTCGGTGGGGGATCCGATCAGGCGCAGATAGGCGGTGATGGACGGTGCATCGGCACCCTCTATAGGCACCTTGGAGAGAAATACATCTTGTGCATTCGTGCCGTCGGCACGGT
>JAVWRQ010000098.1:0-3501 GCA_036634775.1 Clostridium sp. | reverse complement strand
TTTCTTCATAATCACGTAAGATAGGTTTAGATTTTCTTTATACATCGGTCAAAGATTAGACACAATCATCCGTTATGATTAGTATATCAAATAAATGAGGCCAACGATTAAAAAAGCGCGCACATTGTTGTTGGACTCGACTAACAATAAGGAAACTACATATAGATTTCTGAAAACTATTTTATACCCCCCTTTAGTTTTTAGAAAAAAAGAAGGCACTCGAAGTAGTTTTATAACTTCTCCGGGTTCCTTCTTTTTGTTTGCCTTAATAAGCTAATACTTCATGACCGTCATCAGTGACAAGCACCATAATCTCCCACTGAGCCGATGGCTGTCCGTCATCAGTCGTTACGGTCCAGTTGTCTCCCTCATCTACGGAAACTTCACAGGTTCCCATATTGATCATCGGTTCAATCGTAAATATCATACCGGGTACCAGCATCATATCCGTTCCCCTCTGTCCTATGTAGCCAACCCAAGGATCCTCGTGAAATTCCAGGCCAACACCATGTCCACCGATTTCTTCTACGACGGCGTATCCATTCTCTTTGGCGTGGTCATTCACCGCCTGTGCCATATCACCCAAAAATCCCCACGGTTTAATTTCCTTTAGCCCCAGTTCCACACACTCTTTTGTCACATCGACCAATTTTTGTTTTTCCGGACTCACATCACCGATGCAGAACATGCGGGAAGAATCTGAATAGTAGCCATTATATATAGTGGAAACATCCACATTGATAATATCGCCGTCTTTTAATACCACCTGTTCGGATGGAATCCCGTGGCAGACCTGACTGTCAATAGAAGTACATACGCTCTTTGGATATCCTTCATATCCCAGAGGCGCCGGAATGCCTCCCATTCGGGTCGTTTCATCATATACCCATGTGTCAATCTCAGCTGTCGTCACCCCTGCCCGAATGTGTTCTGCAACATAATCAAGCACGGCAATGTTGATCTTGCAGCTTTCCTTAATGGCGGCGATCTGCGCTTCTGTCTTTATCATAGAATGATCCGGCACCATATGGCCTTTATCACCCTCTTCTATCAATCGCTCATCCAATGCCTCATGGCAATGTTTATATTTTTTACCACTTTTACACCAACACAGCTCATTTCTCCCTAACTTTTTCATAACATTCCTTTCTGATACAGTCTTTTAAATACTTTGGAGTTTAACACATTACCAAAGAAAAATCAATGCAGGCAAATATTGTTGACATAATGGACAACACAAACTAAACTATAAATATGTTTATATGATAACCATACCGATTAAAAAGGCGATTGTCGCATTTAGGAGTAACCATACATATGAAAGAACATGTTAAAAATCATTCCAAAAGGCAAGTGAATAAACGTGTAATTTCACACGCAGAATTTATGAAGCAATTTTTTGTACCTTCTAATAAACGCTCTGACTGGATTGTAACGATTGTTCTTCTTGCCCTTGCCACGGTTATTTCTTATGTTTTTTTTATCATTATGAGCAAACCGTCTGCTAATATTGCACTGACCTATATTTTAGCACTTTTTCTGACCGCACGTTTTACGACCGGATATTTTTACGGACTTTTTGCTTCCCTCGTCGGTGTTGCCTGTGTCAATTTTCTCTTTACATTCCCCTATTTCCAATTGGATTTTACATTGACCGGCTATCCCATTACATTTGTTGTTATGTTCACCATCTCCATTATCACCAGTGCCATTACGACGAATATGAAGCAGCAGGCCAACATCATCTCCGAGCGTGAGAAGCTCCTGATGGAAGCCGATAAAGAAAAGATGCGGGCAAACCTCTTGCGAGCCATTTCCCATGACTTGCGTACTCCGCTTACCAGTATTATAGGTTCCAGCGCTGTGTACCTAGAAAATAAAAACAGATTGTCGGAGGTCGAGAAGACCGCTCTGGTTTCCCATATTCTGGAAGATTCCAACTGGCTGCTCAACATGGTGGAGAATCTTTTATCTGTCACACGCATTAATAACCAAACAGCCAAGGTGAACAAATCCATAGAATCGGTGGAAGAAGTTCTGGCCGAATCGGTTTCCCGCCTAAAAAAGCGAATTCCCGATGCTAAGGTAAATGTGCATGTTCCCGATGAAGTGCTGATGATTTCCATGGACGCGATTTTGATCGAACAGGTGCTGATTAACCTCATGGAAAATGCCATCGTGCACTCGCATAGCCAGGAACCGGTGGAGTGTCTTGTAGATTCCAATCCGACTAATATTACATTTCACGTGCGGGATTATGGTTCCGGAATCCCACCCGAAAAATTAAAAACAATTTTTGAAGGTTCTTCTTCTACTACCGGTTCTTCGGTCGATGGTAGGAAAGGCATGGGAATTGGACTATCTATCTGCAAAACCATTGTTACAGCTCATGGCGGCGATATCGCTGCGATCAATCACAATCGTGGAGCTGAATTTTATTTTACACTGCCAAAGGAGGGCACCAACATTGACTCATAAAACTTCCATTCTTATAGTAGAGGACGAAAAAAATATTTGCGATTTTATTTCTGCTGCATTAGAACCACAAGATTACAAAATCATGGAAGCTCATTCAGGAAGGGAAGCTCTTCCGATTATCACATCTCGTTGTCCCGACCTGATTCTCCTGGACTTAGGTCTCCCCGACATCGATGGTCTGGAGATTATCAAGCAAGTCCGCACTTGGGCCAGTATTCCGATTATTGTTATCTCTGCACGCACACAGGAACAGGAAAAAGTAAAAGCACTGGATATGGGTGCCGATGACTATCTGGCAAAACCCATTGGTATCTCTGAACTTTTAGCCAGAATCCGCACTGCTTTGCGCCACAGCAACAAGCTAAATACCGATGCCACCCTCTATAATCGTCCATTTCAAACCAAGGATCTGGTGATTGATTTTGAAAAGCACCTTGTCACTTTGTTAGGAAAAGAAATTCATTTAACACAGATTGAATTTAAAATCATTGCCTTACTGGCGCAGAATTCCGGCCGTGTCATGACCTATGACTCGATTATTGAAAATATCTGGGGACCTTATGCCGATGGCGATAACAGTATTCTTCGTGTCAACATGGCACATATTCGGCGAAAGTTAGAACAAAATCCGGCTGAACCGCAGTATGTATTTACGGAAATCGGAATTGGGTATCGCATGATCGAGGATGAGATGTAATCCTTAACGTTAAAAATAGCCGTCCTGAATCAGGCGGCTATTTTAACGTTAAGGATTACATCTTTTACACGGTGTATAGCTCCCGTTTCTGAAACAATCTCGTTGCCTTGAACCTGATTTGATTGAGTTTGTGTTCCACCCGTAGGTTCACCCCACTACCAATAATATCTGCTTCAGCTTCTTCCTCTTAAATCAAAAAGGATTTTTTAGCATTCATACAACACGAAATACAACAAAAAAAAAGAGCCTAGTATTTACTAAACTCTTGAAGAGCGCGAGACGGGACTCGAACCCGCGGCCCCGACCTTGGCAAGGTCGTGCTCCAC
>JAVWRQ010000097.1:0-3527 GCA_036634775.1 Clostridium sp. | reverse complement strand
CCGGTATGAATGCGCACCTCGCTAAACCCATTGAGGCAGAGCTGCTATACGGCACTCTTAATAATTTTTTGCATAACAGGGCATAAAACCGGTGATGTAAATGAGGGAGCACTGATGAAAAAACAGCAAATCAATTCAAAACAAAAGAATGGGCGAACCGTTGCCGTAGCAAATATCATAGGTATCGTTATTTTACTGAGTCTCTGCCTGAGTGGTTGTGGGAGCAAGAATCCATTGAATCCGAAAGAACCGGTCACGGTGAGCCTGTGGCATTATCAGGATGGCAGTGCAAAGGCTCAGCTAGACGCACAAATCAGCAAGTTTAATGATACGGTAGGTAAGAAAGAGGGCATTATTGTCGATGCACAGAGTAGGGGCAATAGTATGCAGCTTGCTGAAGTGGTATTCGACGCGGCGAACAAAAAAATCGGTTCCGATCCCATGCCGGATATTTTTACTGCCTATCCCGATAATGCCTACCGCATTGACCAACTGGTGGGTTTGGTAGATTTGGAGGAATATTTCACAAAAACAGAGTTAGATGCCTACTACCCTACTTTTTTGGACAACGATAGAATCGGTGGGGATAATAAACTAAAACTGCTGCCTGTTTCCAAATCTACAGAGGCACTTTTTCTCAACCGGACGGATTGGGATAAATTCGTGTCCGCAACAGGGGCAGAAGTAAGTGAACTTGCCACCTGGGAAGGAATTACAAAAACAGCAGAAAATTATTATAACTGGACGGATGGGCAAACTTCGGAGCCGGACGATGGCAAAGCTTTTTGGGGCATAGATTCGATGTATCACTTTATGTTGATGACCTCCAAACAGGTCGACGAGGAAATTTACGGAACCGATGCCACAGGAAACCGGGTATTTCAATATAGTGAGATGCTTGCAAGACGCATTTGGGACAATTATTATTTGCCTTATATCAGCGGATGGTACGCTAAAAACAATACCTATACCTCCGCAGATGTGGCAGCAGGCACCATCCTTGCCAGTGTGATGAGTACGGCAGGCGGTAATTATTTTCCGACTGAGATGATGGAGAACAAATCAGCGGGGTATCCTGTGAATTGTACGGTGCTTTCCTATCCATGCCTCACAGGCGGTGCGCCTTTTGCGCCCATTCGAGGCATGGATATGTGTATTTCCAAGAGCGACGCCGCTCATGAATATGCCGCTGCCGTTTTTCTCAAGTGGCTAACCGCACCGGAACAGAACTCCATACATACGGCATCCATCGGCTTCTTGCCGGTACAAAAGAAAGCACTGACGGAGGAGGCAATCGTTGCTGCTAGGGCGCAGGTATTGGAGGGTATACCTAATCCGAATATTACTATGGCATTGCAGAGCGCACAAGAAATGCTCAAGACCTATACACTTTATAACAGCAAGCCTTTCTCCGGTGATTATGAGGTGAAACAACTTTTAGAAACTTCGTTACCTTCTCTCGCAGGACAGGATCTGGAGCAGATAAAACAGCGGATACAGCAGGGGGAGAATCGGCAGACGCTTATCGGGGAATATAGTGCCGAAGAACATTTTAAACAGTGGTACCGTACCCTAGTGCAGGATGCCAATGAAATATTAGCAGAAAAACGGAGATAATAGTATGAAGATTGGAAAAAAATATTTTTTTAAGAACCGACGTTCGATTGCTTTTCAGTGGACCGTGGGTATTCTGACGATTATTTTCACCCAGTCGCTGCTTCTATCTGTCATTCTGCTCAGTGGCGGAGTTTTATCCCGTGCAAAGGAAAATGCCTATCAGTCATTTGGAGAAAAAACGGTAAATCGTAAAAATTATCTGCAGGGTGAGATGATTAACCACTGGTCGAATATAGACCTTTATGCAGAGCAAATATCAGGTGAACTGACTGTACTGGGGGAAGACGCGGTGCCTTCGACCGACGAGGTAGATACATTCTTTGAACAGGCATCCCCGATTCTCATTTCCATGCTGCGAGCTTCCGCTGCCACCGATGCCTTTGTCATACTGAATGATAATACCGTGAGTGACACCTCCCATTCGGCTCTTTATTTTCGCGATTATGACCCGCTGGCAGGCGATCATCAAAACCGTGATCTGCGGCTTCTTATCGGTCCCACGGAAATTGCACAGCGCAACGGGGCGATGACGGGGGATAGCTGGATATACGGATTGACACTGGATGACAGTAACGGAGCTTTTTATCAGAACCCCTATGGCAATGCCCATCTGAGTGAGGATGCAAGTCTTTTGGGTTATTGGAGTCCCCCTTTTCGACTCAGCCCCGATGGGGAACCGGCAATCACCTATTCCAGACCTCTCTTTGATCAGGATGGTCGGCTAAGGGGCGTAATTGGGATCGGCGTTTCCATGCAGCATTTTAGTACACTTTTGCCGGCATCAGAACTGAGTGGAAAAACTCCGCTTGGATATACGCTCGCTTTGCGGACAGCACCGGAATCATCTATTTGCCCATTAGGTGCCGGAAATGCCCTCCAGTCGCAGATTCTGACTATGGATGAGCCCTTTGTTTTTTCCAAGTATGATAAAAAAAATGGTATTGGCTCACTTATAGATGGAAATGCGAAAAAACCGGTCTATGCATGTGTCAGACAACTGGAACTGTATGATCACAATACACCATTTGAACATGAGGCATGGTATCTGGTTGGATTTATGGAAGAGAAGGATCTTTTGAATTTCACATATAGGATTGCCGGCTTGTTGCTGGTATCTTTTGTGATTTCTATTCCATTAGGCGCTATCTACGGGATTTTAGCCGGACGTAGGTTTACAAAGCCCATTATCGCTCTGGTGCAGCGAGTACGTGACAGTGAGGAATCGGAGACAATCGCCCTCGGTGAAACGGGTTTTGCAGAGATTGATGAACTGGCTGGTGCTATTGAGTCGGCAAATCGCAAAGTCATGCAGCAACGGGATTATGACAATCTGACGGGGCTGTGCAACAATCGCCTATTTAAACGCAGGGTGACCGATTTGCTAGGTTCTGATCCAAAAACGTTGGGGATCGCTGCCATGATTATGATGGATTTGGATGACTTTAAGCAGGTCAATGATACTTACGGTCATCATTGGGGCGATACCTATCTCAAAACTGCAGCATGGATGTTTGAGCAGGCCTACTCTGAAGATGCAGTGGTAGGGCGGCGTTCCGGTGATGAGTTCCATGTTTTCCTATATGGCGCAGAGACGCAGGACGAGATTTTGGCAAGAGTTTCCAAGTTTTATGAAACGCTGAAGGAATATCCTCTGGCGGCCCCGGATACTGCCAGTGCACCAATCGGCGTATCCACCGGACTTGTCTGGTGTGAGGGATTTTCCGAAACTTGTGACGAACTGCTGATGCGGGCAGATGAGACATTATATAAGGCAAAGAGACACAAGAAAGGTTCAGTTGTGGTAGATTAAAAAAGAAATATTATCACCGGTCTATACCAATATCCTTTTCTTGCATAAGTAGTTTTTGATAGCTGATATCCATTCCGAATGCACCCAGTGGCGCGGTGAT
>JAVWRQ010000096.1:0-3681 GCA_036634775.1 Clostridium sp. | reverse complement strand
CAGTTCGTTCCGATGGAATCCGTTGGGAGACTTGTATGACCGATATCAGCAGTACTTAGTAACCGGAGATGAACTATATCAGCGTGATGATGACCCGATTGCCAGTGGTCTGACCTTAATGAATAAACCGGAAGAATATGAAACGACGTGGTTTGAATATGAAGGCAAAGCTTATGGACAAAAGAGGGAACTCATAACAGAAATAAAAGTTAAAAAACAGAAAATTTATGATGAGATGTATGAAGATCTAAACGATTTAATCAGTGTAATCTGCCCAATCGAGTCACAGAGCGATCCGGTGTGGGAAAAGGGCGCACGTTCTATTATTATGGCGGTCTGTCTTGCTATGATGGAAGACAGTGAATTTCCTGAATTGGAAATGACCAGAGAAAAATTCTGCTTCTATAACATCAATAAGGCTCTGAACAATTCGGATAATAATTTTGAAGAATTGCGGAATTTCTTTAAGGGACGTTCGGAACTGTCAAAATCAGTGGGACTTTCCAAACAGGTATTATCGGCAGCAGAAAATACACTTTCCAGTTATATGTCGATCGCATTGGATAAGATGTCTATGTTTAATGATGAGGGACTATGTTCCCTGACATCGGCTACCGATATTGACCCTACTGAATTTGCATCAAAGCCAACGGTTCTGTTTCTTAAGATACCGGATGAGAAAGATACCCGTCATGCTCTTGCGGCAGTATTCATACTGTGTATCTATAAAGCACTCATCAAGGTAGCTTCAGTCAGAGAAGACCTGAGTCTTCCAAGAAATGTATATTTTATTTTGGATGAATTTGGAAATATGCCTAAGATCGATAAATTTGATAAGATGATTACCGTAGGTCGAAGTCGTAAAATCTGGTTCAACATGGTAGTTCAGTCTTATGCCCAGCTTAATAACGTGTATGGAGATACCATTGCGAATATTATTAAAAGTAACTGTGGTATGAAGATGTTTATCGGTTCTAATGATATTGAAACCTGTGAAGAGTTTTCTAAGCTATGCGGTAATATGACCATTTCCACTTCCAGTGTGTCCAGTTCAACCGGAGAAAAGAAGGACGTGTATAATGTTTCAAGTCAGTTACAGACCCGTCCCCTCATTTATCCATCTGAACTCCAGAAATTAAATAACAAGACGGACACCGGTAATGCAATTATTGTTACCTTTGGAAATAACCCGCTTAAGACAAAGTTCACGCCCAGCTATAAATGCCCGTTATATAAGATGGGAACGATGGATATGACAGCCGTTAAGCTGAATGCTTTCTTTGGCGAGGATGTCTATTATGATTTAGGAGATCGGAATTTTATCGTACTTTCTGAACAGGATGAGGACGAACAAGAGGTAGAGAACGAGACGATCGATGTAGCAGTGGAACAGGATGCGGCTCAATAGGAAGGAGAGTAAATCAAATGAGAAATAAAAAGGAGTATACAATTGCCTTAGCTGTTATGGCAATCGCTTTGGTGCCTTCCTTTTCTTCCTATGCTGCGGAACAATCACAGAACAAAACGTTCATGGATTATTATTCGGGCAGTTATGCAAGTGTGGAAGATGTTGCAGATGCTGTAGATGAAGAAGTTTCTGATTGGGAAGGGAAGCTGGAGGCGGTCACAGGTCCTGCAATTAAGAAAATCAAGGAAGAACAACGTGGCCTGGGTGATGGACCGATAATTAATGAACTTACTTTATCGGGGCAGTACCATGAGGAATACGATGTTTATGAATTGTCGATGGACAATAAATATTTCTTATATTCGAATGTAGATAATGGCGGCATTACCGATAAAATCGTTTATGTGGAAATTCCTCAGGGATTGATGTATTCCATGGAAAAAGACGGAAATCCCATTCATTATACTTCAGGGCAAAAGGTTGGCGAACATGGAACGTATGTGTTGAATCTGACTGCAGTCAAGGATACAACGGTGCCGATGTATCGTCAGGAAGAATATCGGGCGATTTTCCGTTTCCGAATTCAGGATAAGGCACCGGTCAGTGAGACGGGAGAGGATGGCAGTTTTACAGGTCCGGGTCCCAAATCACTTTTTTCCGAAGGTATGCCATCGGGAGATGAACTTGCAGGCATGATTCCCGTGGATGAAAATACGCTTTTCCCACAGGAGAGTGAAAGCACAACGGATCAGGATATGACGGCGGAAGAGACGGTATCGGAGGCAGCGGCATCAGAAGGAACCTCCACAGCGCAAAAAAGAGAGAAACAAAAACATACACAGGTATATGACATTCAAAACCAAGTGTATAAGGTCACACTTCCGGATAAGAGCAGTTTTACGTCTAACATACCGGAAGGAATGCGTACGGATGGCTCGGTTCGATTAAAGATGGATAAAGGTGCTGTTTATTCCCTGTATTGTAATGATGAACCGGTGGAATATGTTTCCGGTGGAGATATTATGACAAAGGGCCGATATCGATTAGATATTAATGGCATCAGCTGGTTTTTTGAGATAGGTAGTCTCAATGTAAATGACAGTCTTTACTGTGCTCCCATGGGAATGCAGATTACCAGAGCCGGATATAATGGTGAACTGATTCCGGTTGTAGATGGACATTATCTGCGTATGGATAAAGATGGAACTTATAATATAACGTTCACCGGAACCGAAGATGAAAGTCTGAATATGGATATCACGAAAGACTCGATTACTCCGGCGGTAACGGTTTTGATTAAGGGTGGAGTTGCAGATATTACATATAGCTCTGACGATATAGAGACGGTGGAGATGCTGAAGGATGGGGAGCCAATGGAGAATTCTTATGTTCGGCGTGTGGATTCCCCCGGTGATTATGTGCTTACAGCGGTGGATAAAGCCGGTAATCAAACCGTGAAATCGTTTCACCTTAATTATGTACTGAATATGTACGCAATTATTGCGGTTGTTCTTTTGTTTGGCCTTTTGGCTGCAGGTATCATTTTTACAAAGCGCATAAAGAAGCAATTGACAGTCTGATAAGGGGGGAGAACATTGCCATACATATTGTTAGAGGCAGCGAAGGAGTCATCGTTTATTGACAAACTGAGCAATTTGATTACCAAAATTTTCAATCAGATATTGAGTCCGATTCTTTCGGATATTCTGACAATTATAATTAATCTGATTGGCAATGTTATATGGAATGCTCTTGCAAAATTATTTCTTACTCTTTTAATTGTACTGTGTAACATCGTAGACTTTGTGGCGGGTATATTTGATATTTTTTCAGGAACTGCCAATATCAAATACAATGGTCAGCCCATGCCTTTGATTAATGCTTTTTTTCAGTTTGACGCGGTGAGGGTAGCATTCCTTGTTGTAACTCTGATGGCGATCGCTGTATGTTTCTTGTTTACAATATATGGAACGGCCAAATCCATGTCTGATATGACGCTGCAGGATGAACGCCCGATTAGCAAGGTGCTCAAAAATGCGATGAAATCCTGTGTTATGTTTATGCTAGTTCCCTTTCTATGTATTTTTCTCCTCCATCTGAGCAGTGCGGTGACCGCACAGGCAGAAGCAGCGCTGCGGATTGGTGGAAAGGATACGACGGTAGGAACCATTATCTTCCTGACCGGAAGTCTGCCAGCAGGACGGGATGAATTCCATTCAGATACCCCTTCCTTGGATCAGGGGATATGGGCAAAGTATTTAAATGATCCCCAT
>JAVWRQ010000095.1:0-3756 GCA_036634775.1 Clostridium sp. | reverse complement strand
AGCAGACTATAATCATTTATCTGCTAACGAGGAAAAGGCAGAGACGAGAGAGAACACCCTGGCTATCATGGGAGCTGTCTTTAGTTTCTTAGGCAAAGCAGCTGCAGTTGTCGGCAATGCAAAGCAGTCGCAGGAGGGCAGTGCATCTGAAGGTAATGATTCTCAGAACCAAGAGAAAACCAATGCTGCAAAAGCTGAACAGGCAGAAATTGAGAAAAACCTGACAGCGCTGGAGGCGGAGCTTGTACAGTTAGAAACGACCCTGAAAGAAAAAACAGAGGTAACAGCTAAAAGTGATACAGAAAAGTCCGCGTTGGAAACAGAAAAGATAAGTCTACGTGAGCAAATTCAAGTTAAACGTGCTAAAACAGAGGAACTTGCCAAAAAAAAGACCACAATTGAAAAGACCTCAAGTGGTTTGAGCAACCTGTTTGGCGGTGCAGCCGATACCGTGAGCCAGATGCAGAGTTCCGGTACTGCATCGGTCGCAGAGGAGAGAAGTAAACGTCTGACAGCAATCAATAACGAAATGATTCGTTTGGAGGAAGAAAATACCAAGCAGCTTGGATGTCTGGCAAAATACACGAAAAGGATGGAGAGCACTGTTATCAACCAGAATGCTACAGAAGCAGCTGTCAATGCACTGATTATCGCAATTTCCTGCTTAAAGCGTGTGGTAGTTGCAGTCAAAGACATCGCTTTGTTCTGGTCAGCAATGGAATCGTGCTGTCGTGCCTTGTCACAGTCCAGCTTAAAGGATACCATCGAGAATCTTCAAAAGCTTCCAAAAGAGGAGCGTATCGAATATTACTACACGGTAAAGATCATGTATCCTCTGATGCAGTATATGACCAAATGGGCGGCAGTTGAGATCATCAGCAGGGAGTTTATTACAGCGGCGGAGAAGACTCGTTTCAGGTTGAACGAGACCCTAGTCAATTCCGATTCCACCAACATGTCCCGTCAAGATCACTGGAATCAAGCATCCAAGCTGGCAGGTCAGGTAAGCGGAGAGCTGCAGCAGCAGGTGACTGAAAGTGGCAACAGAATTAAGGCGTTGGAGGCAAAGAAGAATGGATAATACACACGCCGCAGGAGACTCTGTCCGTCAGTTGTTTTTACTTAATCAGCAGATTGTTAAAAGGATTGTGGCAATTGCCAGTGAGATGTTGGAAAAGCGTGCCATGAACCATGCTCCGTCTGATGATGAGATGAAGCAGATGCAAGGGCTTATGGGAGAAATATCAGAAAACCTATCCACGTTGGATATAAAAGCACAGAAGCAGATCCAGACATTCGAAGCAGAACAGGAAAAGCTGGCGCGTCAGTGTCACGTACTTACGAATGACCAGAATGAACTGTTTGGTAAGCTTGATTCAGCAGAAAAAAGCAAGGCTGAGATGTTGATTCAATTAGCTAAAGAACAGGCTATGCTGACAGAACAGGAACATCTTTGTAATCAAGCCGGAGAAGAAAGAAATAGGTTGGAAGACGAGAAAGTTCAGGCAAAAAAAAGCGCAAGAACGAGAGAAAAAGAACTGGAAAAATGGTGGTGGGTTCCGGGTTACAATCTCTATCTTGCAATTGACACGCTGGTACAAGATTATGATTTCCAGATCCAACGGGCAGGGGAACGGTGCGAGCAGAAGCAGAGGGAGTATGAAGACAAGACGAGAGACTTGTGTGAGACGCAAAGACGCCTCGCTGCTATTGAACAGGAGACCCAGAGTTGCAAATCGGATATTGCCGCAAGAACTGAAGAAATCCAGAACATTACCGTAAAACTGGGAGAAACGAAGAGAGAACTTGTTCGCTGGGGTGATTTGAAAATTAAACTGTCCAATCTGGAGTCAAAGATGAAGTCCGGTGTAGTCTCTCCGGATGTTCTCCTAGAAGTGTTGGTGATGATGGATGAATACTCTGAAGATGAAACGGAATAGAAAGTGGAACAACCGGTTCCTTTCCATTCTACTATCCTGTTTTACGGTGCTGTCATTGGCTGTGTCGGTCCATGGAAGTGGACGGAGCGATGCATCCGCTTATACAATCATTGCGAATCAGGGACTGGGGTATGGACTGAATAAATCGAATGGAAGCTTGGAACCCATGACAAAGTTTGCAGCGGAGCGGACAATGGGAATCTACATTTCGGCTTCTAAAGCAGAATATGAAGCATACCAGCGTATAGGTCATAAGATGACCGTGGAGGGCAATGGCGAGGTCCGGTATTTCGATGCGGTCGGATACGATGAAGACGCTGCTCTGATTGATTTTACAAGCCGGGACATGGAATGGAAGGCGGGTATCTATCACCTTCAGACAGATATAGGCGGATGCAGAACCGAAAAGACTATCGAAGTTAAGGATATGAAGGCTATCCGTGTATTGGTGGTGCCAATCATATCGTATTACAGCGGCATCATCGTGAATGCAGTGGAAGTCAGTGACACACTGGATGATTTCAGTAGAAAGGTATTTCCTCTTGGCGAGCACGATTTGGAATGGATATGCTATCCGGGTGTTTTAAATCTGTCAGACAGGCGTTATGATCTGAATACATCAACCGGAAGATTTCGGGTTTGGAGTCATCTGCAAAATTTGCAGTCGGAAAAGGCAGCCTACGACCTAATTGTGGGGCTGGTTCCCCAAAACATGGCGGCTCAAAAGACGGAACTTGTAAGCGTGGGAGATGAAAGGATTTCCGGATTTACATATCGGGAGCCATCCATGGTCGTATCGATGCAGGGGGACAGTCCGGCAGTGACCATCGCCCATGAAATCGGACACTGCTATGAGCTAGGAGATGAATATCCCTATGGCACGGTAAATCCGGAGAAAAATATGATACCATATGGAATGAACGGGAGGTATATGCAAAATCCCGTAGAGACAGTAACCGGAGACTGCATCTATGTAAAGGGTGGAGCCGGAAACGACCGGCAAGGGACAGGAACCTTAATTACACAAGAACAGTTGTCTTTTGATATTGATACGGGAGAACTGATTCGAAGACCTGTGACAAGCTTTATGGGACTGGCTGATTATGAGGAGTCCGAATACTGGATGACTACGGATACTTGGAACACGGTGTACGATGCCCTAGTATTAACCGAGTAGGGAGGGAGAAAAACGCTATAGGGGAGTTGAAAAGTAGTTTACGGGAATTGTTCACGGCGATGTGTTGTAAAGGCACACCGAAAACAGCCATAGCAGTACAGGAGGCCGCACTGAACATAAATGCACTTCATGCTACTCTGTATCAGATGGCGATGAAATATGCCCATTCAAAAGAATATCTGGACAGGGGAAAGAAAGAAGATATCGCAGAAACACAGGAAGAATATAAACGGAATATTCAAAATATGAAAAGGCAGATAAAAAAATGTACAGCCGGTTTGGAAGAATGTTCTGACGCAGATTTAATGATAAAGAAGAGGGTTTCCGATTATTTATCGATGCTTGGGCAGAAACAGCGGTTGGAGTGCTTTGTGAGTGGATAGAAACATTGATCAAATACATGGATGTATTCACACAGGAATGCCGGATCATGTCCGCAACGGATTATAAAATGGCTCTGGAGTATCTTTATCAGATATGTGAAGACTATATCCGTCTTCGTATCGGAGATCAGAGCTATCTAGGACAGTAGCCCTTACTTTTACAGTGGAACAACAAAAAACGGGCAGCAGAACCTTCCGGTTCTGCTGCCCGTTTTTTAGCTATTTTTGTATATAAAAAACATATCGCATAAAAGAC
>JAVWRQ010000094.1:0-3858 GCA_036634775.1 Clostridium sp. | reverse complement strand
ATCAAATTTCTATTTTCCTTGTGGTTTCCACAACAATTCAACCATTTATTTCTATCATTCAAAAAAGGCAGGTGATGTTATCTTACCGTGCGCTATTCAGAGTGCCGGTTTATCTTGCATTTATCCCTATAACTAAAGTATAATGAGAGAAAGGAACACCGATATGAGTGATATTGGATATCAGAATAAAGATATCGCAGCTAAAACGATGGCAGATACCCTAAAAGGGAAGTCACTGGCTGCTTTTGGGTTACCTCAATTGAGGATTATAGATATTCTTCCAACGAATCTTCCGGCGATTGAGAGCAATGAACTGCGTTTGGATAACCTGTTTTTGCTAAATGATGGTTCTGTGGCGATTATTGACTATGAATCTGTTTGTTACTGCTCTGATAGGCTGCCACTGAACTGCTCGTCCTTACTGTCATTGATCTGACCTATTTATTGTCACGATTGCCGATGATCTTTTCGGGTGGGAAACCCACCCGAAAGGTTTATCATATATTTACGTACTTTGATAATTCAAGAAGTGCGTATGTAATACTGCAGGCATCTGCCTTCCTAAGTTTGGTAGCGCATAGACATTCCAGATTCCAAAAGGAATCAGAAAGAGATGCCAGCTCTGTTCCAATATTCCAGTTTGGGATACAGATATAGTTTCCATATGCGTGGTGTCCAAACACAAGGTGAAAGTAACTGCCTCTAGCTGATACTTCCACTTCGTATGGTTCGGAATCCAACTGGAGAGGGATTATCTCACCCGTCCATGTCCTGGATGATCCAACAGACATTTTTGCTTGAAAAACTATCATGATGCATCACCACCTAGCATTTCATGATCGATCACAAATCGAACCATCCCATTATCAATCAGACGACGGTTTTGCTGGAATGCGTACATTAGACTCTTTTCGCAGATCCGGTTGATTCGGCGAAGGATGCCTGCAGACTCTTTGTAGATATCATCAATTGCTCCATCGGTAAAAATATCCTGCCGCCCCTGTGCATACTGCAAATGGGACTGAATATAGCTACCAGTCTCTGCACGGTCTAAATGTGGCAGAATACAGTTGATGTCAATTCGCTGTTTTACAGCAGCATATCTCTGGAGATTCAGCTTATCCCAGAGCTCATTTTGACCGACCAGTACCAGTGCCATCGGGCTCATGGAATCAAACCGGTAATTCAGGAGAAATCGGAATTCTTCAATGGTTTCCTTTTCCAGCAAATGCGCTTCGTCCAAAATGATGACAACCTTTTTCTTATGAACCCCACGGATGATCTCCACTTCCTTCTGGAGCTGACGTTTGGCATCTCCACGATAGAAACGGGATTCTAATCCCAGCTGATCCAACAGGCCTTTGTAAAACCAGCGGGGAGTCAGCTTGGAATCCGAGATGTATAGAAAAATATATTCATCTTTTGGGAGGATTCCTGCAAATTTACGAATCAAGGTTGATTTTCCACAGCCGGCATCCGATGTTACTACAGCAAACAGCTGGTGATCCGCTGCATAGGACAGACGTCCGATCGCATCTGTCACGTATGGTGACTCGTAGAGCGCATCTGGCGGAACATCTCTGGAAAACGGTGTATGTTCCATTTCAAAAAAGGTCTCATACATTTGCTTTTCCCTCCCTTCCATAGGTGGAGAAGGAGATCGCATTGGCCACCTGTTTCCTTGACTGCTCGTGCTTGCGCTCAAGCGCATTCAGAAATCTCGAAGATTCCGGAAGCTCTGGCTGGACTGATATCGGAAGTGTTGGATTCTTATCACAGTAGGACCCTATTTTTACAGGTCTTGCTGTAAATGGTTCCACCCCTTTGTGATGAACCGTTAAAATCTCTGGATTCTTAGGGTCATAAGCAATTTCGACTTTAAATCCTATCAGGGAAGGTTTTATTTCATAACGTCTGCCTCGAAAACTGATGCAGGCTCCCTTATCAACACAGCGTGATTCATGGTGAAGGAAGGCTTCCGTAACAACGGATGTATCCAGATAAGTGAGGTTGCGTGTATCCCTGTTCCATTCCTGTACCGGAGATATACCTTCTGGTGGAACCGGTGCATTCAGGCTTTCGTAGTATTCGGCAATACCATCATGACGGTAATTCTGGTAGGCCTCTTCCAGATAGACCCTCCAGTAACGGTTCAGCTCTTCCAAAGTATGCACCTTCTGCAGTTTTACCTCACGGAGGAACGAATCAACCACTTGGTGGAACTTCTCGATTTTTCCTTTGCTTTTCCCACTTCTTGGACGGGCATATCGAATTGGGATGCCAAGCTTACCAAGAGACAGTTTCAGCTGTCTTGCGACATACTGGCTGCCATTGTCGAAGTAACAGGCATCGAACTTTCCCTGGAGCAGAATGACTTTCCGGAATGTATCCTCAACGATTAGTTCTTCCTGGTTATCATAGAATTCCGATGCCAGAATCATCCTTGAATGATCATCGATTGCCGAGGAAAGATAGGTCTGCACTAGAGCACCTTTTTTGCCAATTGGAAGCTTGCAGCCATACTTGATATCGCCCTGAACCAGCATCATCCGGTGTGGTTTACAGAAACGTTTTGAGGAGCTGTCACGGGCGTCCCGATACATCTGCATCTGACGGATACCGAACCCTGCATGGTACAGATGGCGTTCCATTGTAGAACGCTTAAGAATCCCAGGTGCAACGCGACCTTCTAATTCCAGAATCCAGATGATCTGGGCAACAGACCGCTTGGGAACTTCTTTTTTTAATTGAATTGCCTGTTCCAAAAGCTCCGGAAAGTTATCCGGGAGTCGTTTGGAAGTGTTTTGAGTCTTAGTCTGAGGCCTCAGACCCTGAAATCCATCGGTCAAAAAAGTACGTTCATACCGATAGATGGTACGTGTCGAGATACCGGTTCTATCACTGATCTCACCACGAAGTTTTGTTTTAGCTGCTGAATCTAGGGACTGATCAAGAAGTGGCGTAATCAGGCTATATCTCGTCAGGGCTGACTGGTCCTGCCAGCTTTGTATTTCTTTTGATTGCATACATTCATCCTCCTTATGAAGGTAGGATACTGCAAACCGCTTTGACAGTAAAAACAAAGTGGGTGCAAATGTAATGCATCAGGCGGGAGTTAAAAATCCGCCTAAGTTATAGATGAACCGCAGGATGGTTTCTAACCAGTCCTGACGGGTCAAGCGTAATTCATCGAGCAGGGAAACTTCCGATAGCAGCAGCGACTCTGAAAAGCCGAATCTCCGGTATCCATCGGATTTCAATCTTCCATTTATATAGAGCAGATTGATCATGAGCCAGTAGTGCCAGCGCTTCATCGTGACTTCGGATGGATAGGATTCATCGTCCAGATCATCCGGCTGAACCACCTGATCTAGAACACCAGCGATCACTTCCGTTTCGTAATGCTTAAAGGGTGCCAGGATATTCGGTAAAACCGTGTGCAGGCGACTACAATGATCACATTTCAAACGCTCCACCTGAAGGAATTCCTTTTCTCCACCATCTTTTTTTCGGATACGAGGCTTCCAATCACGGTGATGCAAAACCCGCATGCAGTGTGGGCAGTAAAGCGGTTCCCTGCTCTTAACAAAAAATATGTGTGTCCTCATTGAGTATCAACTCAAAATCTGATATAATGACCATGGTTTAATGACCAAAGTCTCAGAGGACTGCAATCTTGCTGGAAGGAGTTCTCTGGGGCTTTCTTTCGCTAATGATAATGACATTATACCGAGCAAGTCCCTGACAATCAAGCAGAGCAGGTTTGTGTTTAAATAAGTTAGCAGAAACAATCTGTTTTTGATAAAGAGAATTTTGTAAAATATCTTAACTATATTGCACGAGTGATTAAACGCTATG
>JAVWRQ010000093.1:0-4437 GCA_036634775.1 Clostridium sp. | reverse complement strand
TCTTCATATCAAATGATTCATATGGAATGACCACTTCCGGAAATCCAACGGCATAAGCCGCTATTTCATATGGCTGGTAATAGAATACAATTCCGCGATCCGTAATATAGAAGGTTGAATTATAGTTAATTCCTTCTGCAACTGTTTTTTCAAGAGTCTCCGGATCATCAAATGAAAATCTACTTTTCTCCGCCAGTGCCCGAAATGCTCCGCTGACGATTGTCTTTAAATCGGATTCCGAAGTGTTGATCAGATCAGCAAGACCCAGGCGTGTTCCGGTCTTCCGGTCAAAAACAAAATAGGTATGCGTCGGAGTTCCGTGAGCACCACCCGTATATTCATATCCATCCACTTCGATACAGCAATACCTATCATCTAAATAATTGATATCACTGATCTGTGATGTCAGTGTATTCGTTCTGAATGTTTCATCATGAATCCAGCTCTCATCGCTGGGATCCATCATCTGTTCTCCATACTTTATGGTATTTTGAGCATAGTCTTCCATCACCTGGTTCATCGCCGTGACCGCTTGAGAATTTCCGCTGAAAACAAACTGTTCCACGTAAACTTCTACCGCTGTCTTTTGTCCACAGGCACATGGAATGTCCTTAGTCTCCGCCTGTACACTTCCCAATTCTTTTATCGGCGACTGATAAATCGGTGTCTCTAACATCGTCTTATTATTCATATCCAAAAGACCGGTTTTTTCCACATAAACACCATAATCTTTTATCTGCTGACAGTAAGCTGTTTTTCCGGTCACATAAAAATTACCATAGTAACTGCAAAATCCCAGCGTTCCCGGATCCGGAGCTATCTTAGCTGCTAACGTTATAGATTTATTTTTAATATCTACCTGATAGTAGGAACTGTCTGCGCCTACCACACCGTAGGAACCACTCTCCAGGTAATAAAGATACCCGTCCTGCTCCTGCATTAAAGTTGGGTAATTGGTAGTTTCAAACAAGGTTTCCGGCTTTAACGTCGCTATATCAAAGCGACGGCATATATAGCTGTTTTCACTTTCCTGATAGATATCATAAAAAGCATCTTTTGCAAAAAGTACGGCAGATGTGTTCGTCACCTCCGGCACACTGGTTGCATTTTCTCCGTTTTTATCTGCAATAACCAGATTCTCTCCGTTGGTAAGCGGCATGTATCCGTTCTGTTCTACAAGATAGGGCAGGATACCACGATCCAGTTCTTCGCAGTCTTCCGGTATCTGTTTATAAAGAGTATCACTCACCGATATCTCTTGATCTAAGCTTCCATCTTCTTTTAATTTATAAATTCGCAGCAAGTCATATCCTTTTACATAAAGAATTCCTTCTGATGCATATAAAGTTGAAGGTGCCGAAGGCAGTTCCCCGATTTTTTCTTCCTGTTTTGTTTCTAGGTTCATCTTATAGAGCGTGCTTGCCTGATCCGGCTTATATTCATCAACGGCAGCCACATCAAAATATAGGTTGTTGTTATAGACCCAGAAAGCCGTATTCACCGTTCCTTCTTCAAATGTATAGATTTGTTCCATTCGGTCACTGTCTTTTTCAATACTCCACAATGTATGATTATATTTAAAATACAGATGGTTTCCACTTTCTACCATCGTCTCGGAATTTCCTCTTGTCGTTAGATTCTCCTCTTTTTTATTGCCACCGGATACCGTGCTTTCCGCTGTGGAGCCGGTAGGTGGGGGATTCGTTGAAGCATCCTTACTGCACCCGCTCAGACCCAAAGACGCGGTCGTCATAACGGTAATAGCAGTAAGGATCATATTTATTTTTCTGCGTTTATTCTTCATTTTCTCTCACTTTCTATACTCCGGAATTTATATTTTCCAGTTTAACCTCTTTTTTTACTTCTGTCAAAGTATGTAGGCGGATTTTATAAAACTGTAAGAGTTATGAAGATAGTATAAAAAATTGAGAAATAAATTTTGTCTGCCTTTAGTTCCAGAAATCCGTCTTGTCTGCCAAATGAATATCAGCCGCTTTAAACACCGGATTCTTTCCTGTTTTTCTTTGTGCAATATAGTCATTCATGCACAGAATTGCAGGTTTGGCCAAGATGATAATAACCGGAAGATTAATGAGTGCCATCAGTCCCATCAGGACATCCGCTGTATTCCATGCTACGCTGAATTCCATCGTAGCGCCAAAACATACGATAAGGCCGGCGATGATACGGAAGGTGTAAAGAAGTCCCTTCCCCGGTGTCTTATCACAAAGGTAGCCCAGACCCATTTCCGCATAATAGAAGTTTCCAATCAATGTGGTAAATGCAAACAGGCAGAGTGCAATGGTGATAAATATTGTGCCAAAACTGCCCAGTGTGCTGGCCATAGCCGCCTGTACATAAGCCATACCTGCCATATCTTTAGTCGGTGCAACACCGGAGCAAAGAAGCATGAAAGCAGTTGCAGAACAGATGACGATTGTATCGATGTAAACAGAAAGCATCTGAACCAATCCCTGTTTCACGGGATGAGACACGCCTGCGGAAGCTGCCGCATTCGGTACGGAACCAACGCCGGCCTCATTTGAGAACAGACCACGCCTAATCCCCTGCATGATAGCAGAACCGGTAAATCCACCAAAAATGGCTTTGAAATCAAATGCACCCTGAAATATATCGGCAAACATCTTTGGAACCAGATTCAGGTGAGTGATAATAACAAAGAGCGATACAGCAATGTAAAAGATTCCCATAACCGGTACAAGAACACTCGTTATCTTGGATATCTGTTTATTTCCGCCGAATACACAAAGTAAGAATGCTGCTGCCAACACCAGACCCACAATAATCGGAGTCGTAGATGCATTGTAAAAACTATACGCTTTAAATGAATCGGCTATATTAAAGGAAGCGACCATGTTAAAACCACCCATATATGTAATGATTAAAATAGACGCAAATAGGACACCGATCCAGCGTTTTTTTAGAACTGCCTGGATATAGTAGGAAGTTCCGCCATAGGAACTTCCATCGGCCGCCCTTCTTTTATAAATCTGAGCCAGCGTACTTTCTATAAAGGCAGGGGCACTGCCCAGAAGTGCCGTCAGCCACATCCAGAACATCGCTCCCGGACCTCCAATACAGATTGCCGTGGAAATACCGGCAATATTGCCCGTACCTACACGTGAAGCGGTGGAAACCATCAATGCCTGGAAAGATGAAATCGATTTTTCATCATCGCTAGGTTCTTTTACTACGTGAATTGCTTCTTTTAAATACCGGAATTGAATAAATTTGGTCTTAATCGTAAAATAAATTCCTACCCCCAAGAAAAGAACAATTAAAATGTAGGTGTACAACCAGTTGCTGAGTAAATCAATAATTTTTGCGTACATATAAGTACCTGACCTTTCATACTTTTTCCGGATATCTTATATTCCGGTTCCCTTATTTCTCAAGATAGATTATTACTGATTCTCATCCGCAAATATATGCAGATGTAGCATATCCGATAGATATTTTAGCATATACCGTCCTGCAATGCTATTCCCTTTTTCATCTAATGCTGGACCGTAAATACCAATCCCCATTTTCTTATCCACAACAGATAATATACCGCCGCCAACACCGCTTTTCGATGGCATTCCCACATGTACAGCAAATTCACCTGAACCGTCATACATTCCGCAGGTCAGCATAATTGTCTTTACGGCCCGTACCACGTTACTGTCTAGCAGCCGTTCCCCCGTCTTTGGATGAATTCCACCATTTGCCAACACCAGTCCTAATCCGGCCAGACTTCTGGCTGTAATGCTTAAAGAGCACATCTTTACATAAAGTTCCAGGCTCTTTTCCACATCGCTCTCGATGATACCTTTACTCTCCAAAAGGTAGGCAATTGCCCTGTTTCTGGCACTGTGTGTCATCTCTGAGTGATAGATTTTCTCATCTAGGACGATGTCCGGATCCATACACAGTTTTTTTGCATATTCCAGCATCTCTTCAAAACTGACAACCGGACTTAGATAACTGGCAACTGCAATTGCCCCTGAATTAATCATGGGGTTGCAGGGATAGTCGCTGCTCATATCCAATTTTAAAAGAGAGTTAAACGCATCGCCCGAGGGTTCCATCCCAACCTTTTCAAATACCTTTTCAAATCCACAATGCTGTAATGCCGCTGCCAGTGAAATCACTTTGGAAATGCTTTGAATCGTAAAGCGAACCATGGTATCTCCCGCTTCATAGATTTCACCATCTTTTGTAAGAATACAGATTCCCAGATGGTTCTTATCCGCATGTCCCAGCTCCGGTATATACGATGCCACCTCTCCCAGTGGTATTTCTTCCCTCCCCGCTTCCATCGCCTGCTCTAAAATACTCTGAACCATTTTATATCCTCCTTCTATCCGGCACCTATATCACATCTTTATCTCACCTAACCGATAAGAGTATAGCACTTTCTCCTTCACTGTCTTT
>JAVWRQ010000092.1:0-4613 GCA_036634775.1 Clostridium sp. | reverse complement strand
CAGATGTGCATTCTCACTAAGCTCGTGTAAAACCTCGCTAAGTGTTCATAGTATATCATAATCCCCCCCGCCGTTAAAGGGCTTTTTGTTAATATATGGATATAATTAGATAAGAAAGAGTGCGCATCCACAGCCGAGCGTTTTTATGTAATAGGGTGCTTTCCTATTACATAAAAAAAACAGCGCCGCTTATCTTCGATTCTAAGCTACGCTGTTTTTATTATATTAACTTTATACGATAGTTCTTAATTAGTTTAATTTGGATTTTGCCAGTTCTGCTAATTTTGCAAAGCCTTCTGCATCGCTGATTGCCATATCTGCTAATACTTTACGATTCATCTCAACGCCTGCTAATTTAAGACCATAGATGAATTTGCTGTAAGATAATCCATTAATACGTGAACCTGCGTTAATACGTGCAATCCAGAGCTGTCTGAACTGTCTTTTTCTTTCTTTACGTCCTGCATAAGAACTGGTAAGAGCTCTCATTACAGACTGTTTGGCAACTCTATACTGTTTAGAACGAGCGCCTCTGTAGCCCTTTGCTAACTTTAACACTCTATTATGTTTTTTTCTAGCGTTTAATCCGCCTTTAATTCTTGCCATGGGTTATTTTCCTCCTTCTTAATCCTCGAATCCTATAAGTATGGTAAAATCTTCTTCATTACTTTGCTGTTAGTAGCATCTGTAACGATGTCTTTTCTAAGATTTCTCTTTCTCTTTGTAGACTTCTTAGTTAAGATATGGGATTTATTAGCTTTATTTCTAACTAACTTTCCGGTTCCGGTAACTTTAAAACGTTTAGCAGCAGCCCTGCTTGTTTTCATTTTAGGCATAGTAATTTTTCCTCCTTAGATAATTGTCTATATTTAACGCTTTGCAGTCAAATATACTACGATACTTCTTCCCTCTACCTTAGCGGGTTTATCAACTACAGAAATATCTGAAAGTTTCTCTGCAAAATCGTCAATAATATACTTAGACTTAGACATATGAGCCATCTCACGTCCTCTAAAACGAAGCGTAAGCTTAACCTTATTTCCTTTTTCAATAAACTTCCTTGCGGCGAGCATCTTAGTATTAATATCGTTATCATCGATGTTTGGCGACAGACGGACTTCCTTTACCTCGATTACCTTTTGTTTTTTCTTAGCTTCTTTATCTTTTCTGGTCAATTCATATTTGTATTTACCATAATCGATAATCTTGCAAACCGGTGGTTTTGCTCCCGGAGCAATTTTAACAAGGTCAAGTTCTGCCTCTTTTGATAGTTGAAGTGCGTCCTTGATTGGCATAACGCCAAGCTGTTCTCCGCTTTCTCCAATCAATCGAACCTCTTTGTCTCTAATCTGTTCGTTAATCATTAATTCGCTAATAGCTGTTTACCCCCCTATTGTGTGTTGTGGTTGATAATTGCAAAAAAATAAGTCGACAGTCAAACTATCCACTCACCATCAAATAGGAAAACTCTGTAAAGAATCTTCTTACTTCTATGAACCCATGGTCACTAGCTCGTGCCCGGGTGAGGTGAATAACCTGCTTTCCTGTATGTTCCAGTTGTTTTCAACTTCAACGAGTATACTATAGTATAAAGTGATTGTCAATCACTTTTGTAATTATTTTTCGTTGCCTTTTGCGCTTGTTTTATATCTGTTTTTATAGTTGCGGCGGCAGAACACCCGGAACATTCAAATGATATATCTATTTTCCGGTCTGCGCTGCCACCTGACTATTTGATTTTTCTTTTATACGGTTTCCTACTATTTGGCCTTAAAACTTGCACACTCCGTCTGTGCGCGATCCATTGCATTACCACCTGATATTCCGATGCGTTCTGCATTACAGGCACGTTCTGTATTATAAACACAGTTTACGGCCTCGCACTCAACTTCTAACTTGTTCTCCGGTGTTTTGAACATATTGCGGAACATGCTTCCTGTGTTTTCATCAAAACTGCCACAGCAAGTATCACATTTCTCACCGGCTGACTGTCCTTCTACTACAATTGAGCTTTTACAACAACAGTTCTCTGCATTATGAACACATCCGGTTACATTACAATCCAACTTTGTCATGACTATTTCCTCCTTAAGGTCTGGTTTGACGAATCTTATAATTCGGATTCAGAAATAGTATGTGTCGGATTACTTAAATTATTCGTTTTCTTTTTTTTCTGTTTCACGCATCGTTTTAGCTGCAATTTCTTCTTTAATGGAGGTAATAAAATCATCCAGTGATTTCTTTCCTTCGTCACCGGCAAATCTGCTTCTTACTGAGACATTGCCTTCCTCTTCTTCCTGCTGACCCACAACCAGCATATAAGGAACTTTCTGTGTCTGAGCTTCACGAATCTTATAGCCTATTTTCTCGGAACGTGTATCCAGTTCCGCGCGAAGTCCTTCGTCATTCAGTTTTTCGCAGACTTTAGCCGCATAGTCGCCGTACTTATCGGAAATTGGCAATACCTTCACTTGTACCGGTGCTAGCCAAGTAGGGAATGCACCTGCAAAATGTTCGATAAGAATCCCGATAAAGCGTTCAATCGAGCCAAATACCACGCGATGAATCATGATTGGCTGATGTTTTTCTCCATCTGCTCCTGTATATTCCAGTTCAAATCTTTGTGGAAGCTGGAAATCCAATTGAATGGTACCGCACTGCCAAGTTCTGCCAATGGAATCTTCCAGGTGGAAATCAATTTTAGGACCGTAGAATGCTCCATCGCCTTCATTGACCACATAGTTCAGTCCCAGTTCATCCAGTGCAGAACGAAGTGCTTCGGTTGCCACGTTCCAGTCTTCGTCACTACCCATGCTGTTCTCCGGTTTTGTCGAGAGTTCTACATGATATTTAAAACCAAATAGAGAATATACACTATCAATTAAATGTGCCACATTCTTAATCTCATCTTTGATCTGATCCGGCATCATGAAAATATGGGCATCATCCTGAGTAAAACAACGTACGCGCATCAGTCCGTGAAGCTGACCTGATTTCTCATGGCGATGAACAATTCCCAATTCTCCCAGACGAATCGGCAAATCTCTGTATGAACGGGGTTCGGATGCATAAACCAAAATTCCGCCCGGACAGTTCATCGGTTTGATTGCATAATCTTCCTCGTCAATAACCGTCGTATACATATTGTTCTGATAGTGACCCCAATGACCGGAAGTTTCCCACAGACTTCTATTTAAAATAATCGGGCTGGACATCTCTTCATATCCCGCTTTTTTGTGGATTTCTCTCCAATATTCCAGTAATGTATTCTTCAAAGCCATACCCTTTGGAAGGAAAAATGGAAACCCGGGGCCTGCATCATGCATCATAAAGAGACCTAATTCTTTGCCCAGTTTTCTGTGGTCACGTTTTTTCGCTTCTTCCATCATCGTGGTATAAGCTTCCAGATCTTCTTTCTTTGCAAATGCGGTCGCATAGATACGTGTCAGCATCTTGTTCTTCTCGCTGCCTCTCCAATAGGCACCTGCCAGATTCATCAGCTTATATGCCTTACCAACATCTTTTGTATTCATCAGGTGAGGACCTGCACAAAGATCCACGAATTCGCCTTCTTTATAGAAACTAATTTCGGCATCTTCCGGAAGGTCTTCAATTAATTCTACTTTATAAGGTTCCTTTTTTTCTTTCATAAAAGCAATTGCTTCTTCTCTTGACATGGTAAAACGTTCAATAGGAAGCGCCTCTTTTATGATTTTTTTCATCTCTGCTTCAATTTTTGGTAAATCTTCCGCTGTCATCGGAGCAGCCGGATCTATATCATAGTAGAAACCATCGGCAATAGACGGACCAATCGCCAGTTTTGTCTCCGGATAAAGTCTCTTAATGGCCTGTGCCATCACATGACTGGTGGTATGGCGAAGTGCCGCCAGACCTTTTTCATCTTTTGCAGTCAAAATATTAAGCTGACAATCTTTGTCTACCATCGTTCTTAGATCTACGGCTTCCCCGTCTACCTCTCCAACACATGCCATTCTGGCAAGTCCTTCACTGATATCCTTGGCAATATCAATCACGGACATCGCACAGGCATACTCTTTTACAGAGCCATCTTTTAATGTAATTTTCATATTCGTTTCTCCTCTTCTATTTTCTCATCTTTTTATAGGATAAAGAGTCTGCTTTGCAGACTCTCGCGCCAAAGCGCGGTCACTTCAGTGACCATATTCCTTAGCGCGAAGTGCGCATCCACAGCGGAGCGTTTTTATGTAATAGGAGCACTTTCCTATTACACTAAAAAAGTCCCTTGACAAACAGTCTTCACTGTATGTCAAGGGACGATATTCATCGCGGTTCCACCCTGATTGAATGAACAGAATCATCTGTCCAAACCTCTTAATTATGATGATAACGGAATCACCGTTCCCGATTAAGGGACACTCAAAGCCGGTCTTGGGAAATGTCCTCTGTAAGGCAATCGCACCCTGATATACTCACGTTGCAGTTCTTCTGCAATCAATCAGTTGCCTCTCTCTGAACAGGTTTCATCTCTTACTTGTCTTCTCAACGTTTTAATATTATATACAATAGCAATTATGTGATAGTTACTACTTTTTGATTATAACACTCGTTTCTATTTTGTCAAGATGCAATTG
>JAVWRQ010000091.1:0-4756 GCA_036634775.1 Clostridium sp. | reverse complement strand
CGATAAGCCGGTCTTTTGCATCAGCTTTGGCACGGTCACTTTCTGACCCTCATCCATCATTTTATGTATGGCATTTCGCGCCATCGCCACCTTCTCATCGCTTGCCTTTTTATTCAAGGCTATCATCTTGTCGTATTTGCTCATATTCTTCACCCCATCCGTCTAAATTGTCCAGTATCATCTGTGACAGTTTATTTCTTACCGCTCTGGTTTCGTCTGCCAGTATCTGGTTACTCATCTTGCGGTAATACTTTACGTTCCGTACACTGCTGTGACCCAGTAGTTTTGCAATGGTCCAGTCATCCAGATGCATCTCCGTCAGTTTTACACCATAGTAATGTCGGTACATATGAGAGGCAAAACCGAATAATTCTCCATTGTCATCCCGGAGGTCATTCTTGTTAATCATGTCCTGGATAATATACTGAATAGTACCATATTGCACTGGGCGCATTGTGTCATTTTTATTGACGAAGATGTATTTCGTCTCGCCGTACTTCTCTCTGGTATATTCCATGGCCGCGCGGATCAGGCTTGCCAGTTCTTCACTGACTGGTTTTTCAAATGGGTGTGTTTTCATCTGCCGGATATGGATAATGGTTTCGCCATTCTTTTCCTGCAGGCAGTCCATCTGTAATGTCAGTGTATCTGATATTCTTGTCCCCAACATCTGGTGAATAATCATCAGCCTTGCACCCTGCACTTCCATTTTGGCAATCATAGCATTCAGCCGTTTCATCTCTTTATCTGAGTAGACCTTGAATTCTGCCTTTGGTGTCTGTGGGATGTCCCGTGTCAGGATCATGCTCTCCAGATGTGGATATCGGTAAATCTTTCCTATGGTTTCCAGCAGTTCTCGCAGCCGGTTTAAATCCGTATGCAGATGTGAGTTGGGCTTTGCTTCTGTTTTCAGGTAAATGAGATAATCTTCAAAGACATTCCGGCTAAGTTCCGAGCAAGAAGTCATCTCAGGGAACCTCTCTTTCAGAAAACGGGACAATCTCCGTATTGCTGTCAGTTCCATGGATACGCTTGCAATTGCTTCTGTTTGCAGGTGCATATAGATTGCTTTTTTTACCTCTGACCGGATATCTGGCTGATAGATCTTTGTGAAATTCAGTGTCTTGAAATTTATAATCAGGTTTTTTCTGAATGCGATGTCCAGTTTTTCTAAATTCCAGACATCTTTTTCGATTTCATCCCTTTCATCCGGTGGTTTACTGTGTTTCACCAGTTTTTCGAAGTAAAGAATGATTTTAGATTTTGAACAGGAGGCATTTCCGCTAACATTGTGGTTTTCTTCTGTCAATTTTAGATGATTCTCCAGCATCCATCCGCGCAGACGGCGCTCCCATGTTTGCAGTTCCATCTCCTCAAAACTTTGTATCTTTTTCCCTTTTTCCTTTAAAAATCTGCATATTGCATTAAAATACCTTCTGTTTCCATTCATGGTTTCGATGGATACTGTTTTGCTTCTATATATAATAAATGCTTTTGCTTCTTCCCTCATCTTGGGCTTATCCAGCTGCATCAGATCATAACTGGGATTTCTCCCCATTCTTGTCTTTGCTATCTCAGTTGCGCTTTCGTAACTCGGAAAATCTTTCAGGTAAATCTTATTTTCCATACCTGCTCCTTTTGGATATCCCGGCTGCCAGACTGTTTTCTGGTTTGCTCAGATATTCCGCATTTGCTTTTTTGATCCTTTTAGGCATAAAATCGATGTATTGCTCCGTCATTTCTTCATACGCATGCCCCAGATAATCCCGAACGCCCTGTATGGACACTCCATTGTTATAATAAAATGTGGCCAGGGTATGGCGATAATCATGTGATTGAAAAAGGTACTCTCCATTCCCGATATTCTGCTCACGACATGCTTTCAGCATTCTGTATTTAAATGTTCCATAGGAACACGCTCCACCTTTCTTGTTTTTGAAAATGTAATCCTCCGGTGCGATCTGATGTTTTTTAAGGTAGACCTTCATCAGACGGTACAGTGCTGCAGGGATGGGAATTCGCTTATAGGTTTTCATTTTAATCTGGTAGACCTGAATCCATGCATCCCTTCCCTGCACGTAGTAGGCATCTCCCTTTAAGGTACACACCTCGCTGGCTCTAAGTCCCACTGCCCACAGGTGCAGGAACATCAGCCTTAATTCTTCTGGAAATGCATCCAATTTCTGCATGACTTCCACATAGACCTGATAATCCACGCTCCTGTCATGATGTTTTGACACTGTCTTTTTCAGATAATACTGCTCTTGAAAAGGAATCCGCTCTATATAGCCCTTTACCTTGAGATAATCGAAAAAGTGCAGGATACTGATGATGCATTTGTTAAAGGTTTCCGGTTTATTATCAGCCAGTGATAATGTATGAAAATACCATTTCATATCATCTGCTGTTGCATAGCAAACAGCCTGTGCCATTTGCTCCTGCAGTTTTGCAAGAAACCTTCGCACCATATTAAATTCAGAACGGATATTTCCGATGGTCAGGTTTGTCACCCCAAGGCAGTAGCGCATATACTGCTGCAAGAGCTCTCGATTTCGTTTCTGTGTCACTTCCAGAAAGGAGATTCGTTGAACCATGCCTGCCGGGTTCACTCTGGCACTTTCAAAATGGAACCGTTCCAGATACCATATAGGTGCATCCCAGAGGATGTCCTCGGCTTCGAGGAAGAGGAATTTTCTGCTGGCATTGATGATATGCTGGTTCTGCTCTCTTTCCTTCTCTATAGTATCCAGAAAATCTTTGGTATCCGCCGTCTCCAGATATTCCAGATCTGTCACACCCCGCCCTATACAGTATTGGTATAACCGCTTTAGGGCATTGAGTTTTTCTTTTCTTGCCTCTGACCGCATTTCAGTTTGGATTATGTTATGAAGAATCATAAAAACCTGCTTTTTCAGAGTGGCGGATGCCGCAATCTCAAAATCCCACAGCAGTTCTTCCTTATTCATTACTTTCAAAAATAATCTTGCAATCTCCACATTGGGATGGTAGAGCAGAAACAATGGTTTATTCTGGTACTCCATTGCATGATGCCTGCCAGCCAGCGTCTGTGCCTCTTTTTCTAAGGAATGCAATTTTATAATGTCAAGCCCCTGCATATACTGGTATTTTGAACCAGGTGCCAAATTCTTCCGCAGGTATTCCCCGTAGCAAACTCTCACATCATAATCTACTGTCTTAAGGCTCCAGATTCCCTGTTCCAATAAAAACTGTTTTACCTTATTCCGGTAAGGGCTTTTAATTTCCTGGCATTCATCAATTTCTTCACCCAGTTTCCGTTCCAGTTCCAGCCGTTCTTTATCCGTTAATTCCTGCGGTCTTGCCAGCCGTAGCTGATATGCCGGCATTCATCAATCACCTTCCTTTCAGCATGTCTGATATCCCATAGAGGCTGGAGTATCGGCTGTAGAATTCCTCACTTGCCGCCTTCATCCGGTCATCTAAAATTTTGAGATAGCGTATTGTGGTATCCAGATGCTTGTGCCCCAGTGCCTGACTAATCACTTCCAGTGGCCATCCGGCATCCCATCTTGCATTGGCATAGTACCTGCGGAGCATATGGGGCGTGATCTTGATTCCCGTCTTTTTCTCCATGCGCTCGAACATGTCGTAAACACTGCCTACCTTCATGGGCCTGCCCTGTGTCTTTCCCTTGATATTTACAAAGAGGAAATTCTGATGTTGCAGCAAATCCCAATATTCAGAAAGGTAAAACAATAGAAATTCGAAGGTGTCTTCACTTATTTTTCCATCCCGTTCCTCCGCATTTTTGGCTCTGGCATCATTTTCATTGTCATTCCGGAAGTCTACTCGGATTTCATGATTGGCATAGTCAATGTCTTTTGTATAGTCAATGCCGAGGATTTCTCCAATCCGGTAGCCAAGCTCCGATGCCAGTAATATCAGCAGTTGATCCCTGCAGTTGGTACAGCCCTCCAGAATCGTCATGATTTCTGTCTTTTCTGCCGCTCTGACCTTTCGTTCTTCCTCTTTCAGATACCCTTTAAAAGACTTAAACCGCAGTGTTTTTTTCACACCTACTGCATTTGCCACAGACATCTGATTGTAAGATAAGACGATGAGCTGCCCGAACTGACTGTCTGTCATCTCGACAAAACAATAGAACCTGAACACATCTTTTAGGTATGCGTTGCAGGTTCCATTATTCGGATACTTTTCGGTTTTTTCTTTATGATTTCCATGTTTCAGCCAGCTTAAAAAGTCAAGAAAGTGGTCATATTGTGTTTCATATCCCATGCCATATACTTCGGTCAGTCCCATCTGCCTCTCATCCATGTATTCCAGATAGTAGCTGATGGACAATGCTGCCCGACGCACCGTATTTGGCGAATGATTCGCACGTATCTTATGCGCCAGATATTTAGACGGAAGCAGTTCCATGCCAAATGTCTCAGCATTTCGGATAAAATAATATTTCGTAGTGCCATCCTTTTGCATGACAACCGTATACTTTCCCATCTGCTCCCACTCCTTTCCTCTAACGCTATACACAGTATACCCAACTCATGCCAACATATCTATTCACAAATACCAACAATTCGTGTAAATACCGCCCCGAAAATCCACCAAACATTTCCCTTGGTTATCCGCTAAATTGAAGCACTACCAACAATCCCCGGGACATGCCCTTACATATAATATTCCACGCCTTTCCGCTCTCGGATAAACCGTTCCACAGCCCCTATGGAGTCTGCCATTTTACATGCTGGAAGCGCAC
>JAVWRQ010000090.1:0-4912 GCA_036634775.1 Clostridium sp. | reverse complement strand
TAAAAGAGGCTGCAAATGGCTTAAATAAGCGATTTGTGACCTCTTTCTTTGCTATTAGTTTGACATGATCCCCAGCGACTACTTTGGTCTCAACTATGATCCCAGCCATTTTGTATGGCAGATGATGGATTACATCAAACCGATGTACGAGTTCCGGGATAAGATTTTTCATGTGCATTATAAGTATATCAAGCTATTTTCGGACAAACTGGACGAGGTGGGAACCATGGCCTACCCACTGGAATATATGGCACCAAAGCTTCCGGGGCTGGGTGATGTGGACTGGGGCAGGTACGTAAGTACATTACATGATATCGGATATCAGGGCTGCGCCTGCATCAAGGTGGAAAATCGGAGTTTTGAAGAGAGTCACGACGATGTGATTAAGAGTCTGGTGCTCAGCAAGAGGTATATGGAACAGTTTGTGATATAGAATAAAAAGGGAGTGCTGCAAGATGACTGAAATCTTAGTCACTGTGCAAAACTCCCTTTTTTATGTAATAGGAAAGTGCTCCTATCAACCAAGCATATTCAGCATTCCTGTTATAATGGCCGCATTGATAAAGTCGATAAACAGACTTCCGACCATCGGAATAGCAAAGAAAGAAACCGGGGAAGGACCGTATTTTTTAGTTACAGCCTGCATATTAGCCATTGCATTGGAAGTTGCACCCATTGCAAAACCGATAAATCCGGCTGTCATGACCGCTGCATCGTAATTACGTCCCATCACTTTAAATACGACAAAGTAGGCAAATATAAACATGATTACGACCTGAACAGCAAGTGTGACGATCATCGGCAGTGCTAAGTCGACAAGCAGCCATAACTTCAGACCGGCCAATGCCATTGCCAAAAATAGATTCAGTGACATATTTCCAACAACATCAACTTCCTCTGTAGGAAATTCATGATAGAGACCATCAACAATATTTCGAAGAACAGCAGCAACGAGCATAGCACCAATATATCCCGGAAATGTAAGACCGGTAAGTGCCGTTATCTGTGCTCCTACAAAGTTACCAATACCAAGTGCGAACATAAGAAGCATAAATGCGCGTACAAATTTTGGACTGGTAGAAGTGATTGTGTCATCTTCGACTTCAGAAACGGAAGAACCGTTTTTACTGCCGGAAGCTTCCAAGTGATATTTTTCAATACATCTGCGAGCAGTAGGACCGCCCATGATGGAACCGGCTACCAGACCAAAGGTGGCAGATGCCAACCCTGCAACAGAAGCTCCGGTGATGCCCATGCCATCCATGAGTTCTCCATATGAAGCGGCTGTACCCGGGCCACCTATCATCGCAATCGAGCCAACACAGAGGCCAAGACGAGGATCTGCACCAAGTGCACCAACCAGACCTACACCGACGATATTCTGTATCAGCGTCATTACGGTTCCCAGAATCAGCATAAGTATAACGACTTTGCCGCCTTTCTTAAGAAGCGGAAGACTTACAGAAAAACCAACGGTGGTAAAAAATATGTTCATGAATACAGTCTGCAGCGTGGCATCAAAGGTAATATAAGCCAAACCGGTAGAATACATAATCGTGTTAAGCAGGGAGAAGCAGACACCTCCCACCAGTGGAGCCGGAATACAGTATTTATTAAAGATAGGTACTTTCTTGCAAAGGATATTCCCTAGCCAGAATAGTGCAGCCGCGAGAGCCACCGCATGATACATGTTCAGTTCGATTTGGAACATAGATTAATCCTCCTTCTCAGTGAATGTTGTCTTATTGTTGTAATTATCATTTTATATAAATTTAAGAATAAATCAATACTTTATAGGCACTTTTAACAATTACTTAACTGTTTAGACCGCTTTGATTGTGCATGATGCACAAATATGTAGAAAAATCTACAAAAAAATACAGTTTCATACTCAGAACATCACGATTTAAAAAATGTTTTCATGAAGTGTACGTAAAAACAAAACAATAAAGTAATGATTCAGAAAATTAATGTTTTGCGTGCATATATCAATTGTAAACTAATATAAAGATACAGTTGACAATCGGCCGACTGCCGGTTTATAATATACTTTATTAGTGCCGTTGGGAGGAAAAACATATGATAAGTGAAACAATTGCAAATGAAATTATAAATGGTCGCAGATTAAAAAGAGAAGATGATCTTTCATTTCTTCTAACTGAGGATTTGGATTCTTTGTGTCGGGGGGCAGATGAGATACGAAAAGCGCTTCGCGGGAATAAGATTGATTTATGCTCCATTGTAAATGGCCGCAGTGGGCGATGTAGTGAAGATTGCAAATTTTGTGCACAATCAGCTCATCACCATACAAATGCAGAGGAATATCCATTTTTACAGCCGGAGACGATTCTGGAGGATTGTAAAAAACATCAGGAAAAAGGAGTACACAGGTATTCGATCGTGACAGCGGGAAGAGCATTGACCGGAATCGAGATGGAAAAAGCGTTACAGGCTTACAGAGCCATGAATAAGAGCTGCACGGTAAAACTTTGTGCGTCCCACGGTCTGTTGTCCCGAGAGGACTTCAAACGATTAAAAGAGGCCGGTGTCTGCCGCTACCATGCAAATATAGAAACCTCCAGAAGAAACTTTCCAAATGTCTGTACGACGCATACATTTGATGACAAGGTAGAAGTAATCAAAAGGGCTCGGGAAGCCGGCCTTTCTGTTTGTTCCGGTGGAATCATAGGTATGGGCGAGACATGGGAAGATCGAATGGATATGGCGTTTGACTTAAATGATATGGAAATTAAATCTATTCCACTTAATATTTTACAGGCCATTAAAGGAACTCCATATGAGGGAATCAAACCGTTAGAGGAAGATGAAATATTGCGAACCGTGGCTATTTTTCGATATATTAATCCGGAGGCAGAGATTCGCTTGGCTGCAGGCCGAAATCGGATGAAGCATTCAGGAGAAAGAGCTTTTCACGCGGGAGCCAATGCGGCAATCACCGGTGATATGTTGACGACATCGGGTAATAATATTTCTGAAGATATGAAAATGTTATCTGACATGGGATTTGAACGGTAGAGAAAAGAATAATAGAAAGATATAAATAAGGCGATGGAAATTAAACGAGGGAGAATGAAGAGATGGAAAAGTCAGTCGAAAAAAAGAAAACATTGTTTACAACAAAGCAGATGACACTTATAGGAGTTATGACGGCGGTCATATGTATATTAGGACCGTTTGTGATTCCACTGCCATTTAGCCCCGTGCCAATTTCTTTTACAAATCTTGCTATTTATTTTACGGTATATGTGCTAGGAGCGAAATTGGGAACGATAAGTTACTTGATTTATTTGCTATTGGGATGTGCCGGACTTCCTGTTTTTTCCGGATTTACAGGTGGATTTGCCAAATTGGCAGGACCGACCGGCGGCTATTTGATTGGTTTTATTTTCATGGCAGTCGTGGCCGGATATTTTGTGGAAAAATTTCCCGGAAAGATAGTGATGCATGTGATGGGTATGGTTCTGGGAACTATCGTATGCTATATATTTGGAACGGTATGGTTATCGAACCAATTGGGGATTCCTTTTGTGGCAGGTCTGGGCGCAGGCGTTATTCCATATCTGCCCGGTGATATTGCCAAAATCATATTGGCAGTGATGGCAGGACCGAAGTTGAGGCGAGAAGTTCTTAGGGCAACAGGAGTGAATTAAGCAAAATTCACGAGGATGTCCGATTCCAAGTCCTTCAAGATGCACTTCTAAAAGAAATAGAGACAAAACATGTGGTATTGGGGAGCTTGCTTTCAAGAAGCAAACTCTATCCACAGGTTTTGTCTCTGTTTTTTAGTAGTGCTTTTTTCCTTTACTACAGTTTCACTAACATCTGAATCGCATGTTCTTTCACAATCACTTCATAGTGTTCCTGATAGTAGGCTTCGGCTGCAAATCCGGTGCGGATGATCTTTCCGTATTCGGACAATAGATTACAAACACGTTTGAACGAATCAGAATCCGGTTCGGATTCTTTTAAAACCAAGTAATAGAGGCTGGTGGCAGGATTCTTATAGAGGGTATTAGAACCATCAAATACTTGTCCGGCGATGCGGGATGCAGCACACACCTGGTCTAAACTTTCAAAGGAAAAAATACGGACAGAAGCTAGCTTTGCCTCCTCGTCGGATGAAACTTGGTTTCCCGGGGTTGATTTTGTTGTATCCGGAGTGGGAGGAAAAACGCCGTTTTTACCGGAAAGCAGAGCAAATAGGTCATCAGCACCCTCCAGAAGTTCACTGTCCAGTATGGAAAAACTGCCTTCATCGTCTTCCGATGAAGGTGAAAACTTAGAAAAACGTGTATCTAACTCTTCGGGATCTTCTATCTTTGTAATCACAAGCATTATGCTTTCATTAGATAGTGGAATCGCCTCCACCATCAAAGGGATATCTTCCGCTTCAAATCCCACTTCGTTGGATGCTTTTTGAATCATCTCACGAAAAAGGTTTTTAGCCTTATCACTTCCATAGGCTAATTCTCCCAGATTCATATCGCGCACACTCAAATCAAAACTGGTAAGGGTGCAGCGAATCTGGTTATCATTAATACGTTCTATCTTCATAGGATCACTTCCTTGTCATTTCAAGTCAAAAACATCATCTTTACAACATCACTATACTATATAATATAACCAGTTGGCAATTCATATGTGAAAAATTTATTAAAATTTAATGGAAGTTAAAAGAAGTTGGAAGAAATAGCTTGAAAATGATGAGAAGAGCAGTAATAAATGGATTATAAAAGTAATCGGGTAGTGATAGTAAACTTGTAAAAAACATGTTAAAATAATGGTGATAATAATGAAATTGCAATTATTTTGAAAAATAAGGGGCGTTAGTAGAGGTCGGGAGTTTAACAGTTAAATAGCAAAAAAAACGTTGCAGGCCGCATAAAGCCTG
>JAVWRQ010000089.1:0-5073 GCA_036634775.1 Clostridium sp. | reverse complement strand
TAGACTAAACCCTATATATTTCACCTATGAGAATCCGGAGGAACAACCATGTGCCAGAATTGTAAAAAACCATATTATATCACAACAGCGATTGCCTATACGTCAGGTAAACCCCATATTGGCAACACGTATGAGATTGTGTTGGCCGACAGTATCGCCAGATATAAAAGAGAACAGGGATTTGATGTCCGCTTTCAAACCGGTACGGACGAGCACGGTCAGAAGATTGAATTAAAAGCAGAAGAAGCGGGAATTACACCGAAAGAATTTGTAGATAAAGTCGCGGCAGAGATTCAGGGGATTTGGGATATGATGAATACATCGTATGACAAATTTATCCGTACCACCGACGCGGATCATGAAGAGCAGGTGCAGAAGATATTCAAGAAATTATATGACCAGGGTGACATTTATAAAGGTCATTATGAAGGACTTTACTGCACACCGTGCGAATCTTTTTGGACAGCATCCCAAGTAACCGATAATCAATGTCCGGATTGCGGACGTCCGGTTCAGCCGGCCAAAGAAGAGGCATATTTCTTTAAGATGAGTAAGTATGCGCAGAGACTGATTGACTATATTAACGAGCATCCGGAATTCATACAGCCGGTGTCTCGTAAGAACGAGATGATGAATAACTTTCTGCTTCCGGGACTTCAGGATCTTTGCGTATCCAGAACTTCTTTCAAGTGGGGCATTCCGGTATCATTTGACCCGAAGCATGTAACTTATGTGTGGCTGGATGCACTGAGTAACTATATCACCGGTCTGGGATATGACTGTGAAGGTAAGAACGGAGAGTTATTTGATAAATACTGGCCGGCCGATTTACATCTTATTGGGAAAGATATTATTCGTTTCCATACGATCTATTGGCCTATTTTCCTCATGGCATTGGATGTGCCGCTGCCTAAACAGATATTCGGACATCCATGGCTGTTACAGGGTGATGGAAAGATGAGTAAATCCAAGGGAAATGTACTTTATGCAGACACATTAGTGGATTTCTTCGGTGTAGATGCCGTGCGCTACTTTGTGCTTCATGAGATGCCATTTGAAAACGACGGTGTGATTTCATGGGAGCTGATGGTAGAACGTATGAACTCCGACTTGGCTAATATTTTAGGTAATCTGGTGAACCGCACCGTGTCGATGTCTAATAAATATTTCGATGGTATTGTAACCGATACGAAGACTTGCGAAGCAGTGGATGAAGACCTGAAGACTACCGTTCTGGAAGCGGTGAATAAGGTAGATGAGAAGATGGACAAACTGCGAGTGGCAGATGCCATTACCGACATCTTTGGAATCTTTAGAAGAAGTAATAAATATATAGACGAGACGACACCGTGGACCCTGGCTAAGGATGAAGCAAATAAGAATCGTCTGGCCACGGTACTTTATAATCTGACAGAAGCCATCACCATAGGCGCATCTCTGCTGAAGTCCTTTATGCCAGAGACGGCAGATAAGATACTGGCACAGCTCCATACTCAGCCACGTACCCTGGAAGAGATGGATACATTCGGCCTCTATCCATCGGGGAATCAAGTGACGGATAAACCGGAGATTTTGTTTGCCCGTTTGGATATGAAAGAAGTACTGGACAAGGTAGAAGCGATGAGGGCAGCAGAAGTAGTTACCGATGCGAATGAATCATCAGAGGCCGATAGCAGCAACTCAGAGAACCCATCGATTGATATAGAGGCAAAACCGGAGATCACCTATGATGATTTTGCAAAACTTCAGTTTCAGGTAGGCGAGATATTGTCCTGTGAGGCAGTTCCAAAGTCTAAGAAGTTGCTTTGCTCTCAAGTAAAAGTAGGCGGTCAGGTGCGCCAGATCCTAAGCGGAATCAAGGCATCCTATACACCGGAAGAGATGGTAGGAAAGCATGTTATGGTCGTTACCAACTTAAAACCTGCCAAACTGGCGGGGATGCTTTCAGAGGGAATGCTGCTCTGTGCTGAGGATGACAAAGGAAACCTGGCACTGATGAAACCGGAGAAAAATATGCCTTCCGGAGCGGAAATCTGCTAAGAAATTTACTGAAATCGTTATAAACTTACGTATATTTTTACGTGCATCTTTTCGTGAATATGCTATACTCAAAGTTACCGGAATAAATTAAATATTAAGGCAATTAAATCCGGTGTCTTAAACGAATGAGGAGGAAGAAAAAAATGAACAAGAAGAATTTAGTAGTATTTGCCATGGCTGCAATCTGTGTAGCAGGACTTAGCGCATGCGGCGGTAAGAAAGAGGCAGAGACAACGGTAGCAGAGACAACGGTAGTTGAGACAACAGTAGCAGAGACGACAGCAGCAGAGACGACAGCAGCAGAAACAACAGCAGCTGTAGCAGTGGGAGAAATCGATGCAAACGGTAAATTCACATCTGCAGATGGTGCATATGAGATTACTTTACCGGCCGGCTGGGTCGTATCTCCTGACAGCGAAGAAGGATTAGTTTGCCTTACTTCAGCTGATGAGAAAGACATAATTGAAATCATTTCTGAAAATGGCGATGATGCAGCGGCTATGTTGGTAACTTTCCCGGAAACGGCTGAAGAATACAACAAATCAAAAGAGCTCCCTGCAAAAGAGATTACGAAGTACAGCATTATGAAGGATGCCGAAGAGGGCGTTGAGACATTCCAGATTTATTCCAAATTTGACAAAGCAGATGGTAAGACACCTTATACATTTACCGCATTGTCAGGTGTTCAGGATGCAACAGACAAAATCTATTACGCAGCGAATGCTCTGATTCAAAGTGAAGGCATGGAAGATACTATTACAAAGACCATGGATTCATTCGCTATGCTTAACTTACAGTAATTCAGTAAGGGCGAGATCCACTGATTTAATTAAATTAAATTTATTCGGGACAGGGCAGTGCAAAACAAGCATTGTCCTGTCTTTTTTAAAAAAAGAGTATTCATCTTGTTATTTGCTCATTCTTTCGTTATAATGGGTAAATGAATGAAAATAAGCGGTGCTATGACTGCAGATAAAGCGGAGGCAATACATGATTTTTGATACTCACGCCCACTATGATGATGAGGCATTTGACGAAGATAGAGAAGTACTTTTAGAAAGTTTTCCCGAACATGGAATCGAAGCGGCAGTCAACATCGGTGCTGATCTGGCCGGGACACAGGCGACACTTGATCTTACGGCAGCATATCCCTATATATATGGAGCGGCAGGAGTTCATCCCGCCAGTGTCGAAGAGCTGAATGAAGAGAAGATGGAATGGCTGCGGAAGATTTCCAAAGAGCCCAAGATTGTGGCGATTGGAGAGATCGGTCTGGACTATTACGGAGAAGAGCCAAATCGTGAGCTTCAAAAGTATTGGTTTTCCAGGCAGGTGAATCTGGCGCGAGAAGCAAAGCTTCCGATGAGCATTCACAGCAGAGATGCAGCAGCAGATACTTTGGATCTTTTAAAAGCAGAAAACGCCCAGGAAATCGGCGGCGTGATTCACTGCTTTTCCTATGGCGTCGATATGGCAAAAGAATATTTGAACATGGGATTTTTTATCGGAATCGGTGGAGTTATAACCTTTAAGAATGCGAAAAAACTGAAAGAAGTGGTGGCTTATGCACCGATAGACCGACTGGTTCTAGAGACCGACTGCCCATACCTGGCACCGGAGCCCTATCGTGGAAAGAGAAATTCATCTCTGAATCTGCCATATGTGGCAGCGGCGATTGCCCAAATCAGAGGAATCGACGAAGCCGAAGTGATTGCGATTACCGGTGAGAATGCCAAGAAGCTATATCATTTATAATCAGGATACCACAGACCTATCAAGTTCAATAAGATAGAGCAAGAGTGAAAATAAGAGCATGAGTAAAAAAGTGAAAATAAGAGCAAAAGCGAAAATAAGAGTAAAATAAAATTTGAAAATATGAGGAAACTATATGCGTATGGATTTGGGAAATCCCAGTAATACCATCGAGGTTATACAAAAATATGGATTTGCATTTCAGAAAAAATACGGTCAGAACTTCTTGATCGATGCGAATATTTTGGAGAAGATCGTTGAGTCGGCAGGCATCACATCGGAAGACTGTGTATTAGAGATTGGCCCCGGAATCGGAACGATGACTCAGTATCTGGCCGACCGCGCAGGTAAAGTTATAGCGGTAGAAATCGATAACAAACTGATTCCGATTCTGGAGGACACGCTGAACGAGTTTGATAATGTAATTATTATCAATAAAGATATTTTGAAGGTTGACATAAAACAACTAACCGAGGAGTACAACGAGGGCAGACCGATTAAAGTGGTGGCCAATCTTCCCTACTATATTACTACGCCTATTATTATGGGTTTATTTGAAAGTGGCGTGCCCATTGATAATATAACCGTGATGGTGCAGAAAGAAGTAGCCGATCGGATGCAGGTGGGACCGGGCTCCAAGGATTACGGTGCGCTTTCATTAGCCGTTCAGTACTACGCTAAGCCATGTATCGTGGCGAATGTGCCGCCGACCTGCTTTATCCCACGCCCGAATGTAGGCTCAGCGGTGATTCGATTGACCCGATATAGCGAGCCACCGGTGGATGTCAAAGATAAGGACTTGATGTTCAAGTTGATTCGAGCCTCCTTTAACCAGAGACGCAAGACGCTGCAGAACGGTCTGAATAACTCTCCGGAGATATCGGCATCGAAGGAGAAGATTGTAGAAGCCATAGAAAAGATGGGACTTCCCCAGGCAGTTCGTGGAGAGACACTGACGCTCAAACAATTTGCAGAATTGAGCAACTATCTTTTACCTTGAGTAGGCGAGCGACTTTAGTAGGATGATGAGTGATAAAATTCTCAAAGAAATTCTCAAAGAAACGAGAAGAAATCCTTGACAATATGGCAAAAACCTTGTAGAATAATCAATGTCGCTGTAAGCGATAGATGCCCAGATAGCTCAGTTGGTAGAGCAGAGGACTGAAAATCCTCGTGTCGCTGGTTCGATTCCGGCTTTGGGCACTTTGCGGGTGTGGTTCAATGGTAGAACATCAGCCTTCCAAGCTGGATACGTGGGTTCGATTCCCATCACCCGCTCTA
>JAVWRQ010000088.1:0-5301 GCA_036634775.1 Clostridium sp. | reverse complement strand
GGAGGAAGATATCATGACCGAAGAAGAGAAGATTTTTGCAGGCCGCCTTTTTGATGCCCGCACAAAAGAACTGGGGGATATTAAACACAAAGCGCATGCCATGTGTCAAAAGTTTAATGCGATGGATGAACATGACGAAAATCGACTTCCTCTTATTAAAGAATTCATCGGGGAAATTGGGGATTCATATTACTTTCAAGGGCCGATTCAATTCAATTACGGAACCCATACTTTGATTGGCAGTCATTTTTTTGCCAATTTTAACCTCACCATTATGGATGATGCCCGCATTTTTATCGGCGATTATGCCATGTTTGGTCCAAATGTCTCTCTGATGGCTACAAACCATCCCTTGATAGCGGAAGAACGCACCTCGATGAAATACCCAGACGGTCACGTCTCCATGTCCGAATACGCCGACGAGATTCACATCGGCAATCATGTCTGGCTAGCCTGTAATGTTGTTGTTCTGGGTGGAGTCCACATTGGTGATAACGCCGTAATTGGTGCCGGAAGTGTGGTGACAAAAGATATTCCCGCCAACTATCTGGCAGTCGGCGTACCATGTCGACCGATACGCCCCATTACCGCAGAAGACTCTAAAATGGATTTACTATAGAAGGGGGTGGAAATCGTAAAAGGACGTCACCTAGAGCTATTGATTTATTTGCTCAAATATAAAAAAACGACTTATAAGCAGCTTGCAGCCCAATTCGAAGTGAGTGTAAAAACCATTGAGCGCGATATAAATCGGTTATCTTCTATGGGAATTCCGGTATATTGTACACAAGGCGTCGGCGGCGGAGTGCAGCTCGATGAAAGTTATAAATTCAGTACCAGTTTTTTCACCGAAGCAGACATTCACGAGATCATTTTTGCACTTAAAATAGCCGATAGCTTCGCAAAAACTCCTAAAAAAAATGCTCTGGTCAATAAACTGTGCCTCATTGCCCCCGAACTCAGCACGTTATTTGAAAGTGACGCAGAGCAATATCTGAGCATTGATCTGCTCTCTGAACCGGTTGATATTGATCACTGGGTATGCAGAAAAATTGATGAATGTTTGGACGAGGAGGTTCTTGCAATCATCAATCACACCCTGACGGTGGCGCCTATTGGCTATGTGTTGAAAATAGATGGTCTTTATCTGTTTTGTTTTTCTGACTGCTACCGATTAATTAAACTCACCGATATTGCAGATATCAGTTCTACCGATACCACTTTTGAGCGTAATTTTATCTCCTACGAAGAATACAAAAAAAATATCAGTTAAACAAGACAACATGTGTCGTGTTTAACTGATATTCTTTTGTTCGGAGGTAATCACATGAATAAAAATATCTATGAACAAGAATCATTAAGTAAACTTATCTTTGTCTTTGGCATTCCATCTATCCTGTCACTGATGATTGAGCTGATGACAGGTGTCATCGACACTGCATTTGCCGGTAATCTCCCACTATCCGGTGGGAACGCACTATCGGCCATGGCACTGATTTCGCCGCTTTTAGGAATCTTCACCGCATTACAGACCCTATTTGCCATGTCCACCGGCATCTTGATTTCCAAATATCTAAATAATAAAGAAAGGCAGAACCGCAGTTATCTCACCGGAGTAATTATGACTGTAATCGTAGCATGTGCCACATCGCTCCTGTGCTATCTAACGCTGCCTCACCTTTTGTCTGCTTTGGGTGCTAAAGGTGAAATCTATATTCTGGCAAAAAGATACTTGCAAATACAGTTCTTGAGCAATATCTTCAGCAGTGTGGGATATACACTGACTTGCTGCATTCGGGCATTTGGTTTTCCAAAGATAGAGGTGATTATCATCTCCTGTGCGGTAGCCGTAAATATTGCCTTTAATTTTATCTTAGCCTTTATTTTTAATATGGGAATTTCCGGTTTAGCCTGGGGAACGTTCATCAGTGAGGCCGTATGTGCCATCGGTGCCATTCTGTTTTTAATAAAAAAGGAATGCTGCCCTCACCGGATTCCTATGACTGCATCAGAATTTCTTCATAGTGCAGGTGAATTATTTAAAATCGGAATCTCACAGACTGTGATACAAACCATAGGCGGCTGTACCGGTTTCTTGGTAAATTCACGATTATTATCACTGGGCACGATGTCGCATGTGGCTGCATGGAGTGTTGTTCAGCGAATCTACACCCTGTTACTGGTTCCGATCGTAGGACTCACGCAAGGCGTGCAGAGTATTATTTCCTACCTGAGCGGAAATCAGTTCCACGAAAAAATAGAAAAAGTATCCAAACTCACCATGCTGTATTGCAGCAGTTACGGTGTTCTTGCACTGGTACTGATCACTTTATTCGGACAAAATTTCCTATCTCTTTTTGGTGGCAATGCGGAGATCATCGAAATCGCCCGGGTGGTATTATTTGTAGTGTTCATCGGTTTTCCTTTTATTGGAGTCCTCTACACCGATGTGACACTGCTCCAAGTGACCGGACATGAAATAGCTTCCGTCATGCTGATTTTTTCCAGACAGGTACTTTTCCTGATTCCGCTTATTTATCTGATTCCCGCTTTTGTTCCATCACTGCCCGGATTGAATATCATGGGGGTTTCTCCGGTCATGTCCCTATTCCTGTGTATGCCTATAGCCGATTTATTGGCGACCGGCTTTGCTTTTATACTAAAGAAGCGGTTGAGTCACGTTACCGCCGGATAACACAAAGCAGACCTTGTCCGTCTTCTGCACTTTGATTTCGCCCTGAAGCACCGCGCCGATACCGATACAAGAAGATGGTTCTGCCAATATTTTTCCTTCTCGAAGCAATAAATTCATGGCTTTTCGTATAAATTCATCAGAAACGCCTACAAAATCAGAAGCATAGGCTGTAACAAGTGGTAGATTGCGCATTCCCGGCTGCTGAGTTAAAAGCTCATCAGCTATGGATTGCTGTTCATCCATATAAACTCTTTGGCACTCTTTCACACTTTCTGCATATCTGCAAAGCGCCGCCGGTTCTGCTCCGATGACTTTTGTATGCTCTGATTTTGCCCGCACAGCGGTGGATAGACCCGCGATCAGTCCGCCGCCACTGACAGGAACTACCACATAATCTACATCGGGAAGCTGTTCCATCACTTCCAGTCCCACAGTGCCCTGACCGGCCATGATCTGATAATCATCATATGGGTGAATCAAAACGTAACCATATTTCTGCCCCAGCTGCCCTGCGATGATATTGCGTTCTGCAAACTTACACACCACTACCTCTGCCCCTAATCTTCGGATACTGTCCACCTTTACCTGTGGTGTATCATCCGGAATCACAATCGTGGCTTTTGCTCCCAGAAGTTGGGCTGCAAAGGCTACGCTTTTTCCATGGTTACCGGAAGATGCGGTCACCACCCCGCGTGCCAGTTCTTCTTTAGACATGGTAAGCATCTTATTCAGTACACCTCGAATTTTAAATGAATTGGTTCGCTGCATACACTCCGCTTTTACATATACCTGACACCCCAATCGCTCGTCCAGATTCTCCAGATGCAGCATCGGAGTTATGTAAACATACGGTGCAATTCTCTCTCGGGCTTCTAAAATATCATCCATTCCAAACATAATCAATCTCCTCTTCTTTTACTTATGATAAGGTTCTCCGCTCATAATCCGATAACTTCTATAAATCTGCTCCAACAGGATGACACGCATCAACTGGTGGGGAAATGTCATTTTTGAAAAGCTCAGCTTATAATCGGCTCTTTTTAATACATTCTCGGAAAGTCCCAGGGAACCACCTATGACAAACTGAATGTGGCTGGTGCCTGATACCCCCAAATTCTCTATATAGGCAGACAATTCTTCAGAAGAAAGCATCCTTCCATCGATCGATAGTGCAATGACAAAGGCACCGTCTTTGATATTCGTCAGAATCCGCTCTCCCTCTTTATCCTTAATCTGTGTTTCCAATGCCTCACTGGCTTTATCCGGTGTTTTCTCATCAGCAAGCTGAATAATATCCAATTTGCAATAACGGCTTAGGCGTTTACGGTACTCGGCAATCGCATCTTCCAGATACTTTTCTTTTATTTTCCCTACTGTAATAAGTGAAATTCTCATCGTTCCCGCTGCCTTTTTGAAAACATCGCAAGAGTGCGCCGGATTCGTTCCTTCAGTTCTTTTTTACCGGGTCTTACCTTCTTCACCACCTTGCCATCGGGTTCCCGACGTATATGGTATATAATCTGCAAGAATTCTCCCACTTCTTCCCATGCATCCCGACTCTCCGGAATTAGATTGAGACACATCTGAAATACGTGAAACATCCCTTCATAGACGGACATTCGCACTTTAACGCCTGCCTGCCTCGCCTTCTTCGCCACGGACTGAGTGTCACTTAAAAGCACTTCGTAGCTTCCTACCTGCATCAGCATTGGAGGAAAGTTCGTGTAATTACCAAATAAAGGCGACAGATATGGATTTTTCACATCGGCATCGCCAATATAACTGCATTGATACAGCATATTTTCCTTGGAATTACCAAATAAAGGGTCAATTTCATAATTTGTATGATAAGATTCGCCGCTGAGTGTCACATCCGTCCAGGGTGACATCGTAATAATGCCCGCCGGTAAAGGGATATTGTGATCTTTCAGGTATAGGCAAAGTGCCAAGGTAAGACTTCCACCGGCTGAGTCACCGGCCACTACGATATGATCCGGTCTATATTTTTTTTCTTCCAAAAGCCATTGATAAGCAGCTACTACATCATCCAGTGCTGCGGGAAATGGATGTTCCGGTGCCACCCGGTAATCCGGTGACAACACATCGGCTCCATAACTCAGTTTTGAGTACTTCACAGCAAAACGCCTGTAGATATTTTTCATGGGGCCAATATAGCCGCCACCGTGAAGTTGGAGAACCACACGCCCTGTTACGGCATTTTCCGGGCGCAGATATTCCATCGTAAAGTGATCCGTGGGAATCAGCTCATAGAGATACCCCGAGGGACATCTCCATGCCGGTTCCACCGGATTTTTACGAAATTCTCCGGTTTGAATTGGTTTCTTAAGAGCCGTATCCATTACATCGTGCATCATGTCGCGAGTCAGATTGCCTATCATGCTGACATCTTTTTTTCGCATTATTTTCTCTCCTTTAACGATTAATCGGTATCATAGGTAGAATCTTCGTTTTAATTCATTCTTTACGCTGCGGTCTCCCATAACAATGGTGATAATCATGACCGACACCGACAGCATCACGGTAATAACCGGCATAAGCGGTCTCGTAATCAAACCCACCATCCATAGGATCAGAGGGATAAAACT
>JAVWRQ010000087.1:0-5380 GCA_036634775.1 Clostridium sp. | reverse complement strand
TCCATATTCCTTTGTCTCTAAGTTCTGTACCTCTTGATTTAATTCCGGTGCTACCTGCGGTAATGTAGGCACTTCTTCCGTCACCCTTGGTCCGCTGTCATATACAATCTCTGCCCCATCTATCGTGCGTGTCCACCAACTATTCTTCTCCAAGTTATCTACATCCAGTTTATATTCATATACTCTGGCAGATAGAATATTTTCCCAAGTGTAATTTCCTTGTTTTTCAAATCCCACGGCTATATACTTATCTCCGCTCACATGCCATGATTGATAAAGCGGAAGATTCCGGTACTGATAAACCTTTGTAAATGAATCACCGCTGGGACGATCCAGTGCTGCGTAAACCACGCCATTATTCAAAGAGGTAAAGATGACCCCAACCGGACGTCCCTGTCCATCATAATGGATCAATATATCTTCTGTAGAATAGAGATCCGGAGATTCGTACAGTGAAATATCTCCACCTTCTGCCTGAATGGAAGGATCCACTCCATCTTTTACTGCATCCAAAATTTTTTTATCATTTTTTGTATTCGTTGCGGTCAGTTCTGTAAAGTGGAGCACATCACCATCCAAAATACTTCCGCTCATCCATCTTCCTGCCGATTTTTGAAATTGAAAAGCAATCTTTGTCTCGTGTTGGCCGGACTGCGTAGTACCGGATTGGACTGTAACAATATCGCTTTGTGAATGATCAGTAGTGACTAGGAAGGTTTCCCCTTCAAGTGCAAGGTACATCGTTTTTATTCGATCTGCCACAGAAACCCCCGCCGCAGTCGGATAACCCCGCTGACTATAAAGAATCACATTCCGTTTACTGTCTCCTGCTACGTTACCGTACACCATAAGAGCTAATTCTTCGGTATAACATTCTCCGGAAAAATCAACCGTCATATATTTAGGAATTCCCTTCATATGCTGGGTGGATTTAATAAGAGTATCCCCTGCCGGCGGTACACCCGGAACCCGTATGCTAAACGTCCTGGATGTATCAGGAGAATTGATTGTATTCACCTCTCCCGCTTCTCCCCATATAGGACAGTAAGCACCTGACTGTAGCACGAACGTTCCGCCTTCCCCCTTTGTCTTTGGAACAATTGGCCATAATTTCTGACCCTTGTTCAGATTTTTTACTCTTTCATAAGCCTTTACATCCGGAACGAGACTGTTGGAAAACATGTTCATATTAACAAACTTCTCTCCCTGAGGTTTCCATGAATAGAGTTCCGGTCCTTTTATAATTGCATTTTTCTCATTACGACCGGCCAGATAATAGCCACTCCATTTCACCTTATAATACTTTTGCATCGCCTTCCAGTCGCCAACAGCGTCCGGAGGAACATCATATGTATACCCCTCCGCTAGTTTTTTCCACGCTTTGCGTGCTGCTTCCACATTCTCATATTCCTGATAAAGGAACTCTTTTTGCCCGTCAAAAAGTGTATACCGGTACCGAAGAACAATTGACTCAATATCGTCATCATCCAGTTCTTTCTCGTCTGTATTATTTTCGTCATATTCTTTATCGGACATCGATAATTCGATGTATACATTATTTTGATTGTCCATTACTACATTCGTAATATCTCGGGATACAATGCCTCCATTGGGATTAATTGGATAATAGCGATCTAACATTTGGTTCAAATCTCGTTCAAATAGTTTCTTTCCTGTCGTATCATAAATAAAGATCATTCCATTATCATAGAGAAACAGCTGATCGAGGTTTTGGTTTTCCGTTTCCACCATCTGTCCGTAGAATGCATCTCCCTTTTTTTCACTTGGCTCATATATAAACTTATGAATTTCCTTATAGCTGGCATCTCGATAATCATACTTCATCAAAACATGCGCTCTTTGATCCACGGATGCGGATGAACCGCTTTTATATCCTGCATCATAAATATAATAAAATACATTGCCCTGGAGTCCCAGCACTTGAAAGCCTTTTAATTCTCCGCCTTCTGTCGCATATTCCTTTGGAATATAAAACGCGGCCTTACCTTTCATCGTCTCCAAGGTCTTCTCTTGCTGTTCCTGCTGTTCCTTCACCGCCTGTATCTTATCCTTCTCCGCTTTTTTATCTACCTGCTGCTCATTTAATGGGGCAATCGTAGGCTTGGGCGTGACAATTGGCTTAGGCACCATATCACAGCCCATGAAAAACACACTAACAAAGCAGATCAATGCTAATATTCTTTTCATATGCCGCAATATCCTCCTTATCTTTGTGAATCTTGCAGACACCCCTTTGGGGATGTCTGCAAGTGTAGAAACTTTTGTTTTTTTACGATTTAAGGTTTCACCTGGCTCTGCATCCAAGCGGTCATCGCTGTCATTCCCACTTTCAAAGCTACAATCAGTACAAAGATAAGTACAAATCCGATAAGAGCATTCTTAAGCGAATTCTTTGCTTTCTCCCTATCCTGCGGCTCTTCTGCTTTTGCAAGTTTTGCGCCTAAAAGGATGCAGTAAACCGCACCCAGAGCACCTACAATTCCCAATGCCGGGGTCAGCACCATATTGAGCAGTCCAATAATTGGTGTACTTACTGCTTCAAACGGATTTGCACTTAATAACACTTGATACAACGACATTCCATTCATATCTCTTCCTCCTAAACTAATATTATTGTTTTGTTATCTATTATAAAACTGTCATTCTTCTCCTGTATCTGATGAGAGCTACCACCATACAGATAAAAAGAATAATAGTTATAATCAGTTCTTTTTTTCCAAATACAAGTAATTGACTTTTGGTTTGCAATGAATATTCTCTGGTATTCCCTGCTCTGTCCGATACCATGATCTGATAATTTCCGGCTGTATTAATCTGTCCGTCCGCCCGATCCAGAAGAAGTCCATCCCTATTAATTTTCATAGAGGTTCCACTCTCTTCGACTTCATAGAGAACGGGGAATTTCATCATCTTTCCTGTTAATCCTGGGTTGAACTGCACAAATGGTGCCACCGTATCTCGCACAAAACTCATATCACAGGTATATACCGGATTCTCTTCCCATTCATATTGCACCTTATATTTCCCGTCTTTTTCTAAAAAACTCCAGTACCGATCATCCGGTAAAACAGGTCTTCCATCTGCGCTGATCTCCTTGATACAGAATCCCTTAGGTGCCATCAAAAGTGAGAGATTGTTTACGCTATGCGGAATAATTCGAAAGTAGTGATCCACTTGATAAATATTATAATCGGTACTCATTGGATTGGAGTTATATACAGTCAGTTGAAGATGATAAGTTCCCACCTCTGACAAGTAACCATCTAGTGGTATCTCTATGGCCTGTCCGTTTTGCTCTAACTTAACATAAGCATTATCCATGGGTCTTATCAGTACCGGTCGGTTTGTGTCCATCCCATTGGGAATACTGATATAGTACTTACTTTGGTTTGGAATTTTATATCCCCATAAACCTCTCTGTGCATCATAGAACAGTTCCGGTTCTAATTGGGTCACCCCCTGATCCATCTGGCTTAGTTGATCCTCCGAAATATCCCAAGGACGCAGACTCTGAGGATCATTCGAGCTTTCCCAGTTTTCCAGCATTTTCTCCAGTTCTTTCTCATCTGCAGGACTCAACGTCACATCATCAGAGGGATCCGAAGTACTTGTTCGAGGAGCACTATAACCGGTTATAACACAAGTAGCAGAAATAATCACAACCATGATGATTACCGAAAATCTCCTATTTTTCATACTTGCTTCACCACTCATTCTAACGTTCCAATCCATTATATGTTTTTGTCTGGACGTCTTTCTCTGCCGATTTGGTCAGACTGTTCTCCCTGACCCGGCTCCTGCCTTGACGATGCAGACTTCCTTTCTCTTCCTGCTCCATAGCCATCAGGTCTTTAAATGTAATTTTTTTTCTATGAACACTATCATTACTTTTAACCTGCTCTGGTACATTCTTTGGAACATATCCCTCCCGATGTCTGGCTTCTTTTTCACTTCTGAGGGCTGCCAATTCTACTTTCCATATTGCCTGATTTTTCAAACTGTCAAAATATGCCATTTGCCTACCTTCGCCCTTCTCACTCTTCGACTGACGGCTCCAGATAATTCTGAATAATTACATTTACACCATTCATGAATTCTGCTTGGCCGGCTGCCGCAACTGCCACATATTCTTCCGGTCCAAGTCCCGGTAAGGAGGACGCCCGGAATCCTTTTTTCAAAAATTCCTTTGCTTCTGATTCATAGCAGCAATAGCCATCAATCTCACCGGCATCCATATCCGCCATAGCCTGGTGCCAGTCTGTATAGGAGTGAACCGATACACCCTCTATCGATTTTAATATCTCACCGGTTCTACTGCCAAGGGACTCACCGGCTCCTAATACCTTGTTCTTAAAGGCGCCTTTTGTATTCGCATAATCCTCCGGAAATACCACCATATAGATATCTGCTTTTCCATATACCGTAGATTCTTCCATATCTCCCGCAGAACCTTTCTCGATACATCCAAGTGCAATATCAGCCTCGCCATTCTTGATTGTTTCCTGCAATTCCTGTGGCGTTTTTATGATATAGGTTACTGATACGCCAAGCGCTGCGGCGATCTGCTTGGCTATTTCAGATTCTTTTCCTACCGGTGTATCTCCTTCCATTGAAATAAATTGACTTCCCGTATCTGCAATTGCGACTCTAAGTTCGCCGCGCTTGCGTACAGCGTCAACTAAATTCTTTTTATTTCCACCTCTTCCAACCATGAATATGACCACAATCAGAATGATCACTGCTACAATACTGACCAACAGAATCACACGCATCGCTGACTTACTGATTTTCTTTTTCATAATTTTCTCCTTTACTGCGTAAATAAGCGTTCGATGTCTGCCGGAGCTACGATATTAACGCAACTGCGGTTTGCCGGTGAGGTAATGACAAATGCACGTCCACGTCCATTATTAATAATCTCATCCTGTTCGCTCTCGTTAATTGCCCCTGCCTTTTCATACAGCTTACACAAATCATGCATATCATTGGGGGACAGTGGAAAGATAAATGAGTATTGACAGGCATTAATAATTGCCGTTGATTTTCTTGCCAATTCCTCGGTTCCCACAAAGTCCTTAATATTCTGCGTAATAATAATCTGCATTCCGTTATATTTACGGATTCGTTTTGCCAGCTGATACATAAAATCTAAGGCAATTGGAAATTTACTATCAATAAATACATGCGCCTCATCAATAACTACTACTATTTTTCTAGATGCTCCATAACGAAGGTTATAGTCTCGGTTCTTGATAATCTCATTATCCAGCCATTTTAATACCAAAAGCATCTGTGCATTTGCAATGGTATTGTTTTTATTTGCCAAAAGAGACTGGAAGTTAAACACAATAAAGTTTTC
>JAVWRQ010000086.1:0-5736 GCA_036634775.1 Clostridium sp. | reverse complement strand
GATGCTCGTATTACGACTATCGTCTACCCGATTTGCTCTTCGTACCACAAATTTTCCTCAGTTAACGCCTTACTTTCTCTTATAAACAATCGTAAATGGTGTAGAACCCGGAAGCCCTACTGTAACCTGTTTTGTTGCAAAGTCAATCGCTGTTGGAGCCATCATCTCCCATGATTTACTGGTTTGATTATAATAAAGTATCTGTATATTATTCAATCCCTGCATTAGATTTGGTATATAGAAAGTCAAGCTTACCGGTGCCGTAGCTGCCGTCTGTGTCGTTATATCCGTGGCAATAATACTCTGAATCGGAGTAAGTGCCGAATAGCCTACTGCTAATGGTGTTCCTATCGCCTGGTAAAGTGGTCTGGTTCCGGAGTTAATTTCTTCTACCGTCTCTGTTACTTGGGCTGACAATCCTGCTGTCAGAGCTTTTCCGACTGCAAAACTAACTTTGGTATTACCAATTGTTATGCTTCCGCCACCGTCTGCGCTACTACTTGCTCCACCGGTTCCGCCAGCTCCGGTTCCTACAGTTCCCCCTAGTCCGGCAACTCCCGGCAATACAGCTGCATCGTTAGTCGTCATCTCCCTATATGTAGGGGCTGATGATGATGAACTGCTCCCATGATCTCTGTCGGGTACAATCACCGGTCCTGTTCCCGGGCTGTTGGCTGCAAAAACAGTCATCGATTGCATTAACATCAATCCTGCTACTAATAATCCTACCTGAGTTTTTCTCATAATTTTTACCTTCCTTTTCTTAATCCTGTTAACAGATACCAATTCTTTCTATATTCTTGACATTTTCCGTCATCATCTGGGTACTATTTTTCCACAGTGCCTAGTGTCTTTTCAACTTTTAATCTTGCTAACATTATACCCGTTTCATTGGCTATAGTCAATGGTGCAACAACTGACTTCTTGTGAATTATGATAGCAATTTATAGGGTTTTAAAAATACCTGTAAAAATTGCTCGCCATATTTTTCATATTTAAATTCACCTACACCGGAAACAGACAGCATATCCTCTTTTGTCTTTGGCTTTATAACGCACATATGAACCAGCGTCTTATCTGAGAATACAATATAGGGTGGAACCTTTGTCTCTCCGGCAATCTCTGTGCGAAGCGCCCGAAGTCGTTCAAACAGTTGTTCATCCTCTTCTCCGAGAACCATGCTTACCGCTTTACTTCGCTTTGTTTTCTTATCTTTTTTGCAGCTTTTTTCCTGGTTTTCTCGCTCTTCCCTTTCTTGTTCTTTCGCCATCTTCATCATAACCGGTTGGGTTCCATCCAATACAGACAGGGATTTTTCGGTCAATTTTACAATTGTATATTCATCGTCCGTTAAAGCCAAATAATTATTAACTAACAAATGGTTCAGTATTTGACGCAATTGATAGATTGAAACGTGATCCAATTCTCCATAATGAGAATTTTCATCCATATGGTACTGGCGTATCTTCGCTGTTTTGGATCCATGGACGGTCTCAATAATTACATTAATTCCATATCGCTGATGACTTAATTGTACACAATCCAACAGGATTTTAGCTATTTCTGCCACATCTTCCGTTTCGAACTGTTTTAAACAATTCGAACAATTTCCACAATAATTGTCTCCATATTCGCCGAAGTATCTCAGGATATAATCGCGCAGACACTCGTTAGTAAAACAGTAATAAGTCATTTTCTTTAGGCGTTCCCGATCACGTTGTGCCACGATTTTCCGAGTCAGTGAATCCAGTTCCTGGTTGTCGCGATTATTGTCTATGAAAAACTGATTGGTCACCACATCCTGCCCGCTATAATACAGGACACATTCTGCTGGATCTCCATCTCTTCCCGCTCTGCCTGCCTCCTGATAATAGCTCTCTATGTTCTTAGGCATGTTATAGTGCACCACAAATCTCACATTGGATTTATCAATTCCCATTCCAAAAGCATTGGTGGCTACCATAATCGGCTTCCGGTCAAAAATAAAATCATCCTGGTTTGCACGCCGTTCTGCATCGTTTAAACCCGCATGATATCTGGTGACCGGATAACCTTCTTGTTGAAGTTTTTCGCTTACTTCTTCTACTAATTTGCGTGTAATACAATAAATAATGCCGCTTTCATCTTCATGTCCCTTTATATAATCCTTTAATGTTCTATATTTATCTACCGGTTTTTCCACTGCAAATGATAAATTTTTTCGATCAAACCCGGTAAAGGCCACGTAGGGGTTTCTTAGCATCAGTAAATCCATGATATCGTCCCGGACTTCTTTTGTAGCTGTCGCTGTAAAAGCACAGACTACCGGACGACGAGGCAGGTAATCAATAAATTCTGTTATTTTCAAATAACTGGGTCTAAAATCCTGTCCCCACTGAGATACACAATGCGCCTCATCTACGGCTACGATGGATATATTTATCTGCGAAACTACATTTAAGAATTCTTCTGTAAGCAGACGTTCGGGGGCCACATAGATAATCTTATATTGTCCCATGGATGCCAGCTCTAATGCCTTTCGAAGTTGAATCGCAGTAAGAGAACTATTTAAATAAGCAGCATGCACTCCGGCCTGATTCAGTGCTCCCACCTGATCTTTCATCAGCGAAATGAGTGGAGACACCACGATGGTAATCCCGGATGCGAGCAATGCCGGTATTTGATAGCAAAAAGATTTTCCCGCACCGGTGGGCATGATGGCCAGAACATCCTGCCCATCGCCCATTCGATCTATGATTTCTTCCTGCCCCTCTCGAAAGCTGTCATACCCAAAATATTTTTTTAAAACACTATATTTTTTGTCCAATTCCCTCTCCCTGCTTTTCGTCTGTTGCACTTGTGTTATTTACTGCTTTTGCAGAAAGAACCGCTTGCTCCAATGTATCATAAAGTTCTGCTGCATTGAAAGGTTTCGGAATAAAGCCGCTCATGCCCGCTGCTCTTTCCTTTTCTCTGTATTCATCAAATACATTCGCTGTCATCGCAATAATTGGAATCGTTTTTACATCCTCGCGAGCCAGCGCACGAATCTCAGCGGTCGCTACCAGTCCATTCTTTACCGGCATCTGTACATCCATAAGAATAATTGAATAATAATAGGGCGAAGACGCCTTGAACCGTTCCACTGCACTTTGTCCATCATTTGCCCGCTCTACAAGAATGCCATGTGACCTTAGAAAAGCCTCTACAATTTCAGCGTTTAGGTCATTATCTTCGGCCAGCAGCAAGTGAATTCCTTCTAAACCTACATAAGGTTTCGATCCTGCTACAGGTTCTGCCTTCACGTCCTGCTTCAATGGAGGTAAGGTTTCATGACCGGTTTTTAGCGACAACATAAAACAAAAATCCGATCCTTCTCCCACTTTGCTATTTACGGACAACGTTCCGCCCATGAGGTTCACAAGGCTGCTGCTGATTGTCAGTCCCAGACCCGTTCCACCGGAATTTTCTCTTGCCATTCCCGCCTGCTCAAATGACTCGAAAATACGTTCCGCATCCTCACTGCTAATTCCAATCCCATTATCTTTTACACTAAAGAAGATTTTCCTCTCACCATCTGATTTCTCAGTCTGCTGCATTTCCTTTATTTCCAATATGACTTTTCCACCGGGGTTGGTAAATTTGCAGGCATTGGAGAGCAGGTTCATCAGCACCTGTTTGATACGCAGCTCATCACCTACAAAGAACTCATCCTCTATATCACATTTACAAAGTAAACGAATATCTTTTTGTTCGGCGGGAATTCGAAAAACGTTTTCCAGCTCCTGTAGTAAGTCATCTATACGAAATCCAACATAGTTGAGCTTCATCTTGCTATTACTGATTTTAGCCATATCAAGAATATCATTAATAAGCGACAGAAGATACTGTGCGGATTTATCTATTTTCTCCACTTTCACGCGTACATCTGAAGGAATATCTTCCGATTGAAGTGTCAAATTCGTAAATCCGATAATAGCGTTCATCGGAGTGCGAATTTCATGAGACATATTTGACAAGAAATTCATCTTAGCACGCCCGGTTTCCTCCACCTCTTCCAATTTCAGTCTCATTAATTTATTTTTCATTTTAAAATGACTATTTAGAAAAATAATAACGACGATTAAAGAAAGAAAGCTGGCGCTGGCAATAATTGCCAAGAGTGGATTCGTATAAATCAATGAAGTAAGTGTCACTTTACTGGCACCCATAGAAACCAGATTTCTGGCCATAATTCCATCTATTTCTTTGACTGAGAAGTCATTGACTGCCTTGCTGAGTACCGAATAAAGTGCCGTATTGACCGGCTTTGGAAGTGCTATGGTCAGTTGTGTCGGAGCACTTTCATCTGACATAATCGTAATGTTAGGGTAATAATCTTCCAGAAGCAGATTCTCCATACAAGAAACCGGGAGTTTTACACGAGAAGCTTTTCCCGAATTAATTGCCTTTAAGCATTCTCGATAAGTCGCAAAATTTATTTTTTCTTTATCCTCGGAAGATGTCGACAAGAGACGTCCTTCCATCACTGCTTCCGGTCGTTTTTCATCTAAATAGGCAATCCGCCTATCGCGTAGAACCACTTCATTTAAAGTTGCATAGTTCTTTGTCAGAGTCAATCCATAATCATTTGCATGGTACTCGCTATCCATAAAGCTGCCCAATATATCGGCCTGTCCATTTTGAACCAGTTCGATACTATCTGCATAGTTTTTCCCCACGACATATTCAAAGTGAAGACCGATTTTCTCGGTAATCAAACTCAGTATATCCGGAACAATTCCTCTCGGAACATTATCTTTCAAATAATATAAGGGGTAATTGTCTTCTGCTACGGCCACTTTGACCGATTGCACCTGCTTCAAAAACTGAAGATCCTGATTGGAAAAGCTAATCGAATTAATATACCGCTCGGGAAAATATTTATTATAAAGTTCCTGAGCAAAGTTGGGATTCGCGGCATAAATTTCTGTCATCGCAGCATCTAATTCTTTACAGAGCTCAGCTTCATTTTTAGGCGTTACAATATAGTAAGAATCCGATGGGAATTTCACGGCTACATTATAACTGTCTTTCATATAAACATCGCTGCCCAGCATAAGATCTACTTCTTTATTCTCTAAACAATCCATGTATAATTTTTCATCCGTATAATACTTTAATTCGCAGTCCAAATCATTGAACATAAGATATTCATTAAGACGATTGATCTTAGATGTGGCTTTTTTCATAACTCCTATTGTTTTACCATTTAAGGTCTTTACATCAAAACTTTTTATACGATTATCACTCTCCGGATAAATAAGAAGTGAATAATTAAATCCCATCGTATTATCTGGGTAGCAAAAATTTTCAGTCAATATATCCATATAATAGGTAGACCCCATCAGGTCATACTTTCCATCCATCATATCACGGAGCAGACCAGAAGCTTCACCTGTAACAAACTTATAATCCCAATTGGTATATTTGGCAATCTCAATGAGCCAGTCATATACGATACCACCATAAGTACCATCTGCATAGACCTCATGAAGTCCCTTGGCTTCAGGAAATGCTACGGTAAGTACACGCTTGGGTTTTGCGTCCAAAGTCGCAGGCAGGTCGGCGGCGGATACGGTCAGACTCCCTATGCATAGAATTGCTATAACTATAATAAAAAGTTTTCGCAGGTATTTCATCATAACTAATATACTCCCTTATCTTTTCTATAAATTCATTATACTGAAATATACTCACAAATGCAAACGTTTCCTT
>JAVWRQ010000085.1:0-6431 GCA_036634775.1 Clostridium sp. | reverse complement strand
TTTTTCACTTGTCCCCCTATAGAATTTGCTTTTGAGAAGCAAATTCTACCCGCATATTTCGTCTCTATTTCTCTAAGAATTGCTATGTTTCGTCATTACGTCACCGGACATCATAGTAAGTTTCGCTGCTCGAGGCAGGTTGTATCAATAATTAGACCAAGGAGGTAAGATATGAAGCAAAAAGGCACTACGAACAAGAACTTAAATATTTTTTGGGGGATATTTTTTATTGTTTTATTTCTTTATTATATTTACTTGACTTTCACCCTTGATCAACAAAGTTATTTATCCAATCACAAAAGTGTTGCAAAACAAGAATCCGTCACAGCGGTAATAAGGGATTTTAAAACTCATGCATCTAGCTCTCGATACTATTCCAGAATTAGTATAAATGGAAACGACGGGATAGGCAGTAAAATGAACATGGTTGTAAGAGGAGTAAATGATTATATTGGAAAAGAAATTAAGGTAAAACAACTATCGAATGGATCTTATATCAGAGATAAATACGTATTTTCAGTAAGAGCAAGAAATCGCTTAGTTTTTATGGCTTTAGCTGTGATACTTGTTTCGCTCAAATTTATTGTTATAAGAAGAAAGAGGTAAACATATGAAAAGAAGTTTTAAAAGTTTGTTGTCATATTTAGTTTGTACAAGCTTAATTTTCACACAAACAGCCTCCCTATATACTACGACAGCTTATGCTGCTGAAGATTTTACTGATGTATTCACTGGTTTAGATAGTGTTGTAAATCAATTACTTAATTTTGGTTTAGATATTGATGAGATTGAAACTTTACTTAGCCTTACCCCGAAAGAGTCCTTGTTTTATTCTAAAAAAGCCATTGAATCCCCCTACGATGGTGACTTTGTTATAATGAATGCAGATTATCCAGAAGTACGACAATCTTTTGCTATTTCTGATTATGATGGAAATCCACCAAAATCAGTGGCTGATCAACAAGTGAGATTCACAAATATCTATAATGTTGCTACAAAAAATTATAAAACATTTAGGTATGAGGGTCCTAAAAATACAATTGAAGATTTTGGCGACTATATGTTCTATTTATATTTATCGAATTACATTGATGGTCCATTTAGAGCACCAACCGCCAATGATTTACCTGAAGTTATTTCTCTACAAGATATTCAAGCCTATGAACGGTTTTTACAAGGGACATCTATGGCAAACGCAGGACAAAAAATATCTGAATTTGCGATGACATTATATTCTGTTCCTGATGCGAAAGACTCTATTTTAAATCTGGCACACGGTTTAGATACAACTATTTGGCAATATACAAATGATGCATATACTATCTACTCTACTGTAGATGGAGGAACTAATATTGCTAATGCGGCTATGCCATATATCATTGATAAATTTGATAAAGATTATGAAACAGCATTATCTGAAGCAGAATTTGCAGCAACTACCGAAGATTATGTAATGGATAAACTAAATGAACTTGCTGATATGAATGATTATACTTCATCATCTAAAGAAATAATTGTATCTACTGTTATCGGAACATTTTTACCTATTGCCGCGGGAACCTTTTCAATTATGGGAATATATGTTGCGGCAGTTCCGGCATTTACATATATATTTGTTACTTTATTTGAAGTGTTAAACATTTTAAATCTAACGCAGACCTTTAATGGGAGATATATAAGACGTGCAGAAATCGAGTATGATTTCTAAGAAGCTATATTCAAAATAGTAGCATAGGGATAGTCGCGATTACACACTCGACTATCCCTATTTTTCCTCACTTAAATCTACACTTAGTGTGTCAAAACATAATCAATCATAAGCCCCGGAACCGATTTATTCTGCTCCCATATGGCCGGATATTCGGAGAATGAAACCGGGCATGCGGAACGCCCAACTTCGATGGTAATGCCGGCAATCGGTTTATCCCGCTTCTGAAGCCAGTCCTTGAAACCACCTACTCCAAGACTGCCCAGTACCCGATACCCGTTCTCGGCCGAAACCTGTTGAGCCATATCCAGGGACGGTGCAGCCAGCTTATTATCGGCGGTGTTCCAATAGATGACACTTCCCATCGCGTGATAATTAATAACGGTGGCAAACGAGTGCTGAGTCGTTAAATTGTTTAATGCTAGAGCCTCCGGTTCAGACAGTGGATTCGAACCTTTGAAGTCAGTGGCGGAACCATGAGTCAGATTGGGATTCAGCAAAGCCCATGAAGCGTCAAAATTATGGTTTAAATCTACACCGCGGCCATTGCTCTTCCATAGTCTCAGATATTGGTCATAACTGTAACCGGTACGTCCTTCTGCAACATCCATGGCATAACATGCCTGCACCATCTGGCGCAGATCCGGAGAGCGGAGAGCACCTTCCCCAAACTGGCTGATCGAAACACCATCGGGGTTGCTCATCGGAACAAAATGAATGGCAGTATTACTTAACATAGAAGAAAGTGTTTTGCCGCGAAAATATCCGGTGTCATAGTGGGCTAAAAGATATTCTAATTGCTGCATCATAAGAGGCACCGTGATATATTCCCTGCCGTGAATCGCACCTTGAATCAAAATCTGTTTCGGTGCATTGGGATTTCCTACGATAACATCGTATAGATTTCTGCCATCCAGAGATTGACCAATGGACTGAATGATCATGTGGTTGCCATAGCGACCGGCCATTAAAGTCATATCTTGTTCCATCTGTTCATATGTGTACTTATCGGTTGGGTGAACCACCGGATTCTGAAGCCCCAGGTCGTAATAGTTGGGATTTGCATAGGCAGCCTGTGTTGGAGGAACCTGTTCGGTACCTTGCCCAGGCGTCTGCCCCGGACCTATCTGGGGAACCGTTAAAGCAGTATCATCTGCCGGACCTGCCGGACCTGCAAAAACGAGACTTGTAAAAGCAGTACTTGAAAAAACACAAGATGCAGCAAGTGAAAAAGTCATATATTTAATAAATGTTGCTTTCTTAATCAAATGGTAAAATTTTTCTGATGAAATCATGAATATCCTCCTGGACTCATTTGTCGTTATACATATATTTTTCTATTATAAAAATTTTAAGGTTGGTTGTCAATGAAATAAGAGAATTGTCAGGAAAAAGAAAGGAAAAAAGAGAAAGAAGAGAAAATAGACAAGAAATTATTAGCACTCAATATAAATGAGTGCTAAATTTCTATTGACATCTGGAATAACTGGTATTAAAATAGAGGTTACATGAAAGAAAATATAAAATTCATAACATAAAAGGAGTGCTTATCATGGCAGAGAAAAAAGGAAGTTTATCAATTAACAGCGAAAATATTTTTCCGATTATTAAAAAATGGCTTTATTCCGATCACGATATTTTTTATAGGGAACTTATTTCCAATGGGTGTGATGCGATTACAAAATTAAAGAAACTGGAGATGATTGGAGAATTTGAGAAACCGGAGGACTTGGAGTATAAACTTCAGGTAACCGTGAATTCTAACGACAAGACGATTATTATAGAAGATAACGGTATTGGTATGACCATGGGGGAAGTAGAAGAATATATCAACCAGATCGCATTTTCCGGCGCACAGGATTTTCTTCAGAAGTATAAGGATAAGACGAATGAGGATCAGATTATAGGACATTTTGGTCTGGGATTTTATTCTGCATTTATGGTTGCAGATAAAGTTACAATCGACAGCTTATCCTATCAAAAAGATGCCAAGCCGGTACACTGGGAATCTGATGCAGGTACCGAATTCACGATGGATGACGGTGATAAAGAAACCATCGGAACCAAGATCACTCTTTATTTAAATGATGATTGTGCCGAATTTGCCAATGAATACCGTGCCAGAGAAATCATTGAAAAATACTGTGCTTTTATGCCGGTAGAGATATTCCTGACGAATGCCGCTGCAGAACCGGAATACGAGACGATTGAAAAGGACGAACTGACCGATAAAGATACTTTAGTTGAAACGATTGTAGAAGAAGCAAAAACAGAAGAAAAAGAGAATGAAGATGGTACAAAAGAAGTGGTAGAAGTTTCGCCACAGACTGAAAAGTACAAGATTTTAAAACGCCCGGTGCCGCTGAATGACATCCATCCGTTGTGGAATAAGCATCCAAATGAATGCACCGATGAAGAATACAAAGAATTTTATCGAAAAGTATTTATGGATTATAAGGAACCACTGTTCTGGATTCATCTGAACATGGACTACCCATTTAATTTAAAGGGAATTTTATATTTCCCGAAAATTAATATGGAATACGAGAGCATTGAGGGAACTATCAAACTTTACAATAATCAGGTGTTCATTGCCGATAATATCAAAGAAGTGATTCCGGAATTCCTGCTGCTGTTAAAGGGCGTCATCGATTGTCCGGATCTGCCTCTCAACGTTTCACGTAGTGCTCTCCAGAACGATGGATTTGTTAAGAAGATTTCCGATTACATTACAAAGAAGGTGGCGGATAAACTGTCCGGTATGTGTAAAACGGATCGTGAGACTTATGAAAAATACTGGGATGATATTGCACCATTTATCAAATTTGGCTGCTTAAAAGATGAGAAATTTGCCGAGAAGATGGATGACTATATTATTTATAAAAATCTGGACAAGAAGTATCTGACCTTACCGGATTGTATGGATAAAGCAAAAGAGGAGAATCACGAGAACAAGATTTTCTATGTGTCAAATGAAAAAGAACAAAGCCAGTATATTAATATGTTTAAAGAATCGAATCAGGATGCAGTGATTCTTTCTCATAATATTGACAATCCATTTATTACTCATGTAGAGCAGAAACATGAGAATTTGAAATTCTTCCGCATTGATGCCGATGTCAGTGAGACATTTAAAGATGAAGTCAGCGAAGAAGATCAAGAGGCATTTAAAAAAGACGAAGAAACGTTGACCGGGATATTCAGAAAAGCTCTGAATGATGAAAAGTTGGAAGTAAAAGTAGAAAAACTGAAGAATGAAAATATTTCCTCTATGGTGACTGTTTCAGAAGAAAATCGTCGTATGCAGGAAATGATGAAGATGTATAACATGTATGGCATGGACCCATCTATGTTTGGTGGAAAAGGAGAAGTCCTGATCTTAAATGCCAGCAATTACTTAGTGAAATATGTCCTGGAGCATGCAGAAGGAGAGAATACGGCTGAGATTTGTGAACAACTGTATGATCTGGCTCATTTGAGCCATGGTTCTCTGACTCCTGACCGTATGACAAAATTTATTATAAGAAGCAATAAAATTATGGAACTGCTGGCCAAATAAAGTAATTAGTAAAATAAGATACAATTGGGAGAATGGATGGAAACACAAGAAATCCGTAATGAAGTAAGACATGTTTGTTCTTTTATAGGCTTTTCGCTCTGCCTTCTATTTGTACTGACACAGCTGCTTGGAATGGCTATTAACTTATTCAGTGATTATCTGGCTTCTTATCGTGTGATGGGAATTGGAGCGGAAATTTACAAAATACTGAATTCGGACTGGTTTTCTACTGCAGGCGCTAATCTGTTGATTTATGCAGTGACGCTGCCTGCACTGAAACTTGTGTTACACCATGTGCCTGAGGTAAAAGCAGAGCCGAAGAAGATGAGGGTTCAAAAAATCCTTTTGTTTTTTGTACTGTCGATGGGAACCGGCTATGTATTTAATATGTTGGGGAACTTCATTAATCTTCTGTTGTCGGGTATGACGGGAAGAAACATATTAGATATGACGCCTATTACCGACATGCTGGATGGGATGCATTGGACCGCGGCTATTTATATAGGAATGATTGGTCCGATTATAGAGGAGTATATCTTTCGCGGACTTATTTTAAATAGGATGCGGCCTTATGGAGAACGGGCGGCGATTATTTTTTCAGCGGTACTATTTGGATTGCTCCATGGTAATGTATCACAGTTTTTCTATGCAACCGCGCTAGGGATCATTTTCGGTTATGTTGCAGCGAAGACAGGAAGAATCTTGTATAGCAGTATTCTTCATATCATGGTGAATAGTTATTCCGTTATTCTGGCATTCACTGTGTTTTCGGATTCATTTTCACAAGGATTTATAAGTATTCTGGGAAGTTTATTCATCTCCGGCGTATCATTTATCTTAATTGCCGCGGCTATTGCAATCTTTATAGCAAATCGAAAGAAGACAAGACTGGGACGGGGAAATCTGCCGAGCGGAGTCGAGTACCGAGACTTTTCATCTGCTATGTTTGTGAATCCGGGCGTGATTATCTTGGCGATCCTCTGTTTTGCTTTAATACTATTTTATATATTTTTAGCTTAGTCCGGCGGGCAGGTCACTTGACTTTCCCCGGCACGATAATTATAATAAATAGGTAACTATTCAGAGGGTGGAAAATAGCTGTGGAAAGCAGCGTCAAGCTTGCTTGTAAGCGGCTTTTTACAGCTATTTTCACATCGGAGGAAT
>JAVWRQ010000084.1:5013-6547 GCA_036634775.1 Clostridium sp. | reverse complement strand
ATGATCTTCACCACTTTCGTCGATACATTCTCATCCATATAATTAGGTACCGGAATTCCATAATCTCCATTCTTATTCATCTCTACCGCTGTATCCACCGCCTGCAGCACCTGTTCGGTGGTAATGCCGGCAAGGATGAAGTTCCCCTTGTCCAGAGCTTCCGGACGCTCGGTAGAGGTACGGATGCAGACCGCCGGGATGGGATTACCTACGGAGAGGAAAAAGCTGGCTTCTTCCGGCAAGGTGCCACTGTCCGATACCACCGCATAGGCATTCATCTGAAGATGGTTATAATCATGGAATCCCAGCGGTTTGTTCTGGATCACCCGCTTGTCAAATACAAAGCCACGTTTTTCGATATACTTTGCACTGCGTGGATGGCAGGAATACAGGATCGGCATGTCATACGTTTCTGCCAGTGCATTGACTGCGTTCATCAGGTGAAAGAAATTCGCTTCTGTATCGATATTCTCTTCCCGATGAGCAGAAAGCAGGATGTATCGGCCCTGTTCCAGACCCAGTTTCTCTAATACCTTAGATGCCCGGATCTTGGAAAGGTTGGCATGGAGCACCTCTGCCATGGGAGAACCGGTCACGTAAGTACGTTCTCTGGCGGTTCCCTCAAAGTTGAGATAACGGCGGGCATGCTCGGAATAGCACATATTCACATCGGCGATGTGATCCACAATGCGGCGGTTGGTCTCCTCCGGTAAGCACTCGTCAAAGCAACGGTTCCCTGCTTCCATATGGAAGATGGGGATATGCAGCCGCTTGGCGGCAATGGCAGACAGGCAGGAGTTCGTATCTCCCAGAATCAGCAGCGCATCCGGCTTCTGCTCTGCCATCCGTTGATAGGACTTGGCGATGATATTGCCAATCGTTTCACCCAGATCCGCTCCCACGGCATCCAGATAGTAATCCGGTGCACGAAGTCCCAAATCGTCAAAGAATACCTGATTCAGTTCATAATCATAGTTCTGTCCGGTATGCACCAGTGTCTGTTCAAAATAGATATCGCACTTCTTGATAACCGCAGCCAGACGGATGATCTCCGGTCTGGTGCCGATGATCGTCATTAATTTAATCTTTGACATCGTTAGACCTCCATGAAAAACGTATCCGGTTTCTCCGGATCAAAGCACTCATTGCACCACATCAATGTCACCATGTCCGTATCGCCCAGATTCTCTATATTATGTGTATATCCGGTAGGAATATCCACGACTTCGATCCGCTCCCCACTGACAAAGTATTCGATCACTTCTTCCGAATCGATCGCTCGGAAACGGATGACACCGGTACCGCTGACTACCACGAATTTCTCATTCTTCGTATGGTGCCAGTGATTTCCCTTGGTGATATGTGGTTTCGAGATATTAACCGAGAACTGTCCCCGGTCGGCAGTGCGGATGATCTCGGTAAAGCTCCCCCGGTCATCGGTATTCATCTTCAGTGGATAGCTGAAATGATCAGTCGGAAGGTAACTGAGATAGGTGGCATAGAGTTTCTTTGTAAAGGCATCCGACATATCCGG
>JAVWRQ010000084.1:3108-4913 GCA_036634775.1 Clostridium sp. | reverse complement strand
TAATTCGGCCGGCACCATTTGCCAAATACATTCGGGAACCGGTAGACATATACCGGGGCACCGGTCTCTTTCGAATAAGCTAAGAGCAGATCCTCTCCGGCCTTTTTGCTCTTTCCATATGGATTGTCCAGTGCTGCCTGCGTGGAGGAAGAGATCATGACCGGGGCTTTATTATTATGCTTCTTTAGGGTATCCAAAAGGATACTCGTAAAACCAAAATTGCCCTCCATGAATTCCTCCTGATGTTCCGGTCGGTTGACTCCCGCTAGGTGGAATACAAAGGTGCAGTCTTTACAATACCGGTCCAGCAGAGCCGGGTCGGTATCGATATCATATTCATATAAATTCAGGTCATCGAAGGTACCAAATGATCGGTCTTTTCCTTCTTTGATGTTCGTTAGTGTGGCGATGAGATTCTTTCCCACAAATCCTTTGGCACCGGTAATCAGTATATTCATATTGTTTATCATCCCTTTATATTCTTTCCACGCTCCAATTAATGTTTTCTTTTGTGATTTTAGCCGGAACACCAGTAATTACTACATTGGTTTCATCAAACTTTTTTGTTACAATTGCACCGGTACCAACTATAGAATTTTCAGCAATAGAAGCCCCTTTTGTCACTATTACTTTATTTCCAATCCATACGTGATTCTTGACAATAATATCTTGTGCCGGATTGATTCTATTTCCATCCAAGTCTAAAATAGAATGTGAATCGCCGGTTCTAAATACTATATCAGATGAAAATAAGCAATTATCACCAATAGCGATAGTGCAACCTTCAATACAAGCCAAATGAATTTTACCGCATAGAGATGTATTACTGCCAATGATAATTTTATTATTATCATCTTCTATCCATAGTTCGCCATTAGTAATATGAGTGTTCTCACCTATTTCAATGGTATTGTTATTACCTACAATATAGATCAAACAATTTCTTAAACATCCTCCTGTATTATTGATTATAACATTGCCATTTCCCCTGCAATCAATTTTACATTTAAATAGTATGGTATTCGATATATTGCAATGTGTACCTCGTAGTTTGATTTTATTATTAAATGGAATTCTATTTATAAGAAAACTTAACTTATAAATTAATTGTTTAAATTTTTGCTTTATCATAGCTTATTCTCCCAAGTTACGATGGCTTCACGGATATAGGTCAGAGTCAGGAGCTTGTCCTTGACCTGTTTGACACTCAGCAGTTCTGTATTATTCGAGTTGAACTCGGTCAGGGTATTTCTAGCCGTATCACCATCTTTAAAGAACTTATCATAGTTCAGATCCCGCTTATCACAGGGCACGCGGTAAAAATTACCCATATCGGTAGCATGGGCACACTCTTCATTGGTAAGCAGGGTCTCATACATCTTTTCGCCGTGTCGGATCCCGATCACCTTGATTTCATCCTCACTACGGAATAATTCTTTGACTGCCTGAGCCAGTACACCGATGGTGCAGGCTGGGGCTTTCTGGACGAGGATATCTCCGCTGGTTCCATGCTCAAAGGCAAAAAGGACAAGATCAAGCGCCTCATCAAGGGACATGATGAAGCGCGTCATAGTAGGTTCTGTAATTGTAATCGGACTGCCGGATCGAATCTGGTCGATCCAGAGAGGAATCACGCTGCCCCGGGAGCACATGACATTGCCATAACGGGTACAGCAGATCTTGGTCTTATCAGGTGATACGGTACGCGCCTTAGCTACGATGACCTTCTCCATCATGGCCTTCGACGTTCCCATGGCATTCACCGGATAGGCGGCTTTATCGGTGGAAAGGCAGATGACTGTCTT
>JAVWRQ010000084.1:0-3008 GCA_036634775.1 Clostridium sp. | reverse complement strand
CTGCCGGTACCACCGGTGATTAGTATGGTTTTGTTATTGAACATACCTATGACCTCCTCAAATTTTGCAAATACGTTTGATTTTACGTATTGCTTTTTTTATAAACGTCCGAATACTACTATATTCGGTATATTTCAGCATGACATATCTCATTCCATGTTTTTGATAATTCTCCCAAAATTCATCATACTTGGGATTTTTTTCACACATCTTAATTATTTGATCCTCTGCACAATGTTCCTTACCTCTAACAAAGATATCCAAATTTTTACTTACTTTTTCAAAAATATCAGTTCCTTTGGGGGAATTAATCAAGACCAATGATACACCTTTATTATCATCGATCTCCGGCAGAGAACGCTCTATTCCCCAGAAATCTGCAATGGTTATATCAGAACACTTTTCATATTTTTTGAATTTACAATTATAACATGCTGGCATTAACATATAATTAGGATTAAATAGTTGAAAATATGACTGTGAACCTTTTATCCTATGCAAATTATCATTTGATTTTAATAAAGTTACCGGAGTATGCCAACCTTTAGATTTGTTTCTAAACTCAGCACCCACAATTTTCGTGTGATTATCTTGTTCTATAACATTTAAAAAATCACGCCAACTCTTATTGCTCGGAGTTCCGTGACATAATAAATCGACCGTAATAAGTTTTTCATAATCTTTCCGCAAAAATGCTTTAAGTCCTGAAATTTGGCAGGGTGTTCCCGTATACAAAACAAGCCTTCCACTATCTAAATCTTTTTTAGCACTCGTATATGTATTTAATGTATCACTTTGTACATACTTTGAACCTTTAAATTCATCTCTCTCCGCCTTTGTTTCTGCTCTTTTGTGACATACGTATAAATCCGTCCCATACCCAACGCCATATACTACACCACTATGATCTAAAATATAATCTGAAATAGCTACAAATATACCACCCGAAGTACTTGTCATTCGTATATTAGTATCTTTGTTTTTAACTGCATATATTTGGGGTGCATCGCCATGATTAGGATAATTTTCAGTAAATCCGCAAACCACATCACATAGACCACATTTTGTACATAAACTATAATTAATATGAGGAAAGCGAAATCCTTTTTCATTTTCAATCATGGTTATTGCTTGTTGTGGACAAGCTTGTTCACATGAGCGACAGCCACAACAATTATTTTCTTCCTTTTTATCTACCATGTTTCCCCCTCTTCTTTAAGAATCCAAGTCCTCTATTAATTAATGCTATAAAAGTTGTTTTATCAAATATAAAGGTCAATGTACTCATTATGATGAAGGCATATATAAAAACAATACTCCCCCACATTATCCAATCAATATAATTTTGTATATCCATTTTAATGAACATAAAAGGCACTGTAATGATTGCAAATTCAAACAAAAGCAATATCACTCTTTTAATTGTTTTTAGCAGACTAATATGTCCAATTGTCTTAGGCATAAATATAATCAAATCAATATCCCTATAAACATTTGAAAGAATCAAGCCAATTAAGATACCTGCCAGTCCTAAAGTTGGAGTTAACATTATTCCTGCAATAATTGCAATAATCGCTTGTGTCAATGTCCGCCACTTGGTCTCTTTATATAATCCTGCGGACGATACCAAAGTTCCTTGAGGTCCTTTTATATTATATAAAAGAGCATTCAAAACAAAGAGAAATCCGATTATAGGCTGATTGTAATTTACATCGGTTATCCCATGCGTATATAATGTCACAAATGGCATCAATAAAACCATCGCACATGATAACATCAGTGTCATAATAAAATAGGTCAAACATTCAAATTCGCTATATACTTTTTCAAATGTAGCATATTCTTTTTTTGCCAAAAGCTCTCCAAAAGAGGCAGAAACACCCGATCCGAAAATCGAAATAATCTGCATAATTCCCATAATAACCATATTGAAAATAGAATAGACGCTAACTTCTTTAAGAGAAGTAAATACAGTTGCCAACACTATAGGACAAGCAGTCTGAACTGAATTTAACAGTTGAAGTATAAATGCATCCCACCTCTTACTTAATGCCTGTGTATTTGGTTTTGCTTTATAATTAATAAATGGATAGGCTTTTTTAACATAAAAATGTAAAAAAAGCGGTGCAATCACTACAGAAATCAATGATACTACTCTTAATAAAACAATATTAATGCCTATATTTGTCAGTGCTACAATAATAATAGTATTAACGATCGTTGACGCTATCGTTAAATAATTCAGTACATATCCCTTTTGATCTGCTGTAATTAAAGCACGATGTCTGGCCATAGCAAAAAAATTAAGTACCGTTGATATACTTAATACCAATACTAGGCAACCAACCTCTATATTATTTAATGATTCTGTTTTAACAAATATAGGATATGAAATAGATAATCCAAAAACCAAAACAAGAAATATGTATCCTGCTGTTCTGTAAAATTTAGTCGTAGCTGAAACTACTTCGCTGATTGCTTTTGCATCTTTATCCGCAAGCGGTTTATATAATGCAAAAATGGATGCGCCTGCAAGTCCTGCCTCTACAAGTGCAAAATAACCTATGAATTGCGAGATCGATGATATTAAGCCATTTACTTCCGAACCATAAGTAATCAGCATCAATCTGGGTATAATAAGCCCTGTTATTAAGATAATTACTTGCATCAGCATACTGGAAAATGCATTATAGAAAAATTTTTTTGTTCTACTCATTGTGCGTCCCTGTGATTTTCAATAAAAATTCTTTTGATTTTTCACGTTCTAATTCTAGTAATGTCCTGCTGTATGAAAAATCAATTTTCTTATTTTCCATCGATATTGGTAAGTCATTCGATATCATTCTTTCTGTAAGTTTAAATTTATTTAAAAGGTTATTAATTCTTACTTCTCTTCCACTATTAATTAAACTATAAAAATCTTTTTCAAATAAAATCGAAAAGCAAGTACCATGAAATGATGTTGTAATCACTTTTTCTGCATTCGCAAATAAATTGATAAATTCAGT
>JAVWRQ010000083.1:0-6646 GCA_036634775.1 Clostridium sp. | reverse complement strand
TTAATTATTAGGTATATTTTCTTGAGATTTTATAGATTAAAGGATATAATAATAAAATGACTATATTTAAGGAGATCATGTGAGATGAAAAATGCATTAATTACAGGAATTACGGGACAGGACGGCTCTTATCTGGCTGAACTGCTATTGGAAAAAGGATATCATGTCTATGGTATTATGCGAAGAAAAAGTGTAGTTGACTATGGTAATGTGGAACATATTAAAGATAAAATCGATTTTATTTATGCCGATATGACAGATATTATTTCATTGATTAATGCGATGAAGATATCTCAGGCAGATGAAGTGTATAATCTGGCAGCACAGTCCTTTGTAGCTACCAGTTGGGAACAGCCCATCGCTACAGCTGATATTGATGCAATTGGTGTAACGAATATGCTGGAGGCAATCAGGACCGTGAAACCTACGGCACGTTTCTATCAGGCATCGACCAGTGAGATGTTTGGTCTGGTACAGGAGATGCCACAGACGGAGAAAACCCCATTTTACCCAAGAAGTCCCTATGGAGTAGCTAAGCTTTATGGTCACTGGATTACAAAGAACTATCGTGAAAGTTATGATTTATTTGCCTGCAGTGGTATCTTATTTAACCACGAGAGCGAAAGACGTGGAAAAGAATTCGTTACAAGGAAGATTACGGATGCAGTAGCCAGAATCAAATTGGGTGTTCAGGATTATCTGGAACTGGGCAATATGGATTCGAAGCGCGACTGGGGGCACTCGAAAGATTATGTAAGAGCAATGTGGCTGATGCTTCAGCAGGATACTCCCGATGATTATGTAATAGCGACAAATGAGACGAGAACAGTCAGAGAATTTGTGGAAACAGCTTTTGCCCATGTAGGTATTACGGTAACATGGCAAGGCGAAGGTGCGGATGAAATCGGTGTGGATCAGGCAAGCGGACAGACGATTGTGAAAATCAGTAAGAAGTTTTTCCGCCCGGCAGAGGTGGATGTATTATTAGGTAATCCGGCGAAGGCAGATACAAAACTGGGATGGACAAGGGAGATTCCATTTGCAGAGCTGGTTATCCGTATGGTAGATCATGATATGGCGTTGGTTCAGGAAGAAATCAAGATTGCCGGATTAAAATAAGAGCAAGAGGTGCGCTATGAAGAAAGCATTGATTATAGGTGCAGCAGGCTTCGTAGGAAATTATCTGATAGACCATATACAGCAAAACTGCATATGGTCTATTGCCGTTACGAAGATGGTACACGAAAAGATAGAAAAAGAGAATATCGAGATTTATGATTTGGATATTTTGGATAAAGAGGCGATGCTGGAGCTGCTTAACACGATAAGACCGGACTATATATTCCATCTGGCGGCTCAAAGCTCAGTCAGTGTGTCATGGAAGAATCCGGGACTGACGGTGGATGTGAATATTAAGGGAAGCTTGAATGTATTGGATGCGATTCGATGTCTGGATTACAAACCCAGAGTGCTCTTAATCGGCTCCGGCGAGGAATATGGACATATACGCCCGGAGGAAACTCCGATTTCGGAAGATAATGCAGTTCGCCCGGGAAATATCTATGCGGTGACAAAAGCTTGCCAGAATATGATTGGAACCATTTATTCACAGGCATATGACATGGATGTGATGATGGTGCGGGCGTTTAATCATATCGGACCGAATCAGGCACCTCTATTTGTAGTGGCTGATTTCTGTAAACAGGTAGTGGAAATCGAAAAAGGACTGCGGGAGCCGATTTTGAAGGTTGGTAATTTGAGTGCTCAAAGGGATTTTACCGATGTGCGGGATGTGGTTCATGCTTATGTACTGCTTATGGAATCCGGACTGGCGGGAGAAACATATAATGTAGGATCCGGCAAAGCGGTGGAAATTCGAGAGATACTGAATGAGATCCTAACACGTTCCGGAGCGGATATTACGGTAGAAGTGGATCCTTCGAGGCTGCGCCCGGTCGATGTACCGATGATAGAAGCGGATATTAGAAAAATAAATTTGTGTACGGGCTGGGAGCGAAAGATATCTTTGGAAGAAACACTGCAGGCAACTTTGGAATACTGGCGTCATCAAATTAAAGGAGCTCTATGAATCTATCACTTATACTATTCATTGCATTTATTTTTTTAAAGCCATTCTATATCTTTCCATCCGGAAGCGCCGGATTGGGAGATATAGCATTGGTTTTATGCTTTTTTAGTATGCTTTATAGGCGCTTTCGTGCAAAAACAGGGAAATTACTTTTTCAAAGTGACGTTCCAAATGACAAATTGTTTTATTTGTTTATCATATTAGCAACCGTGATTAATGGGATACATTTTTACCTGAATCGAAATTATGAATTTCTGATATTTACTACCTATTGGTGGTATGCAGGCATGACGGTATGGTGTGTGCGGGAACTGGCGAAAGATGAAAAAACATTTTATTGGATGAATGCAGCACTCAAGACAGGTCTTCTTATTCAGTTGGGAATTTATTGCTTTGGTGTGGGAAAAATCTATTATGAGTACTGGGGTGCAAGTCGGTATATGGGTACGTTCAACAACCCCAATCAAATGGCTTATATCATCTTTTTAATGATTTTACTAATTTATATTTATGATAGGACGTATAGAAAAAAAACGTTTTATATCTACTTAGCAGTGGCCGGATTCTTGATTGTTATGACAAAAGCTACGGGGATTTTCCTCGGCTGGATGACATTGGTTGTTATGATTGGTCTTTTGCAGATATATGATGGATACAAGTCGGGGCATATTCATAAGCGCATTTTAATTGCTTTGGGAATCACCGCAGGTGTAGCTATTGGCGTGGCAGTCGTGATTTTATGGCCGCGAAGCCATGTGGAGATTCAGAATACGGATTATAGTCTGATTGCCAGAATTCAGGAGAAGATACAAAAACTCATGGAAGGTGGTTTGATGGGAATCGTATATGACCGTGGCTGGGAAAAGATGCTTTTGTACCCCCAGTATCTATTGTTTGGAAGTGGTGAAGGTGCCTACGGAAGATTTCCACTGGCAACCTGGAAAAGTGAGATTCATTCCACTATTTTTAGTATCTGGTTTTGCTATGGAATCATTCCGCTGGGAATGATGATAAAATGGATTTTTAATAATGTGAAGGGTCTGCACCGGGAACTATGGCCGGTATATATCGCACTATTGGTAGAATGTGCAACGGTAATTAATTATAGACAGCCATTTTTTTGGATTATTTTGATTTATGGTGGAATGGTAGGTAAGAAGTGGGAGAAGAATATCCATGGAAAAACAGATGAGAAAGCATAATAGAAATAAAAAAAGCATATACATTTGGCTTGCCATAGCCTGTTTGGCTTTTATATTGCTAAATCCGGGTGATTCACTTCAATTTACAGGTCATCGGGGTGGCAGAGACTTAGTTCCCGAGAACACGATGCCGGCGTTTGAGATGGCTATCGCAGAGGGGGCAGATTTTGCAGAATTGGATGTTCAGCAGACGAAGGATAAGGTTCTGGTCGTTTTTCACGATGACAATCTGGCACGAATTACCGGGCAGGATATTAATATATGGGATATTACTTATGATGAATTATCGAAATTGGATGCCGGAAGTTATCTGAGCCCTGAATACGTCGGAGTGGGAATTCCCACACTGCAACAGGTTCTGAAAACCTGTAAGGGAAGACTGAAATTAAATATAGAAATCAAGATGAACGGGCATGCAACCGAGGATTTCGTGAAACAGATAATTGACATGGTCACGGAGGAAGGATGTTCCAATCAATGTATTCTGACATCGTTTGACTATGGTGCAGTAGAGCAGGCAAAGGCAGTGAATCCACGAATTAAGACCGGCTACATCACGGCGGATGCAGCAGTGGATTTCATACAATACCCGCAGGCAGACTGCTTTAGTATTGCGGTAGATGTCATAGATGCGGACATGGTCTCTGCGGCTCATGCATTGAATAAACAGGTTCACGTGTGGACGGTAAATAGTGACGAGGATTTATTACGGTGTAAGGAATTAGGTGTAGATAATATTATTACGGATCATCCGGGACATGCGGTGAAATTGCTGAGGCAAGGGAATTAGGCAGGATGATTGATATTAATGATTCAGATGAAGTAAAGGAGCAGAACATGACAGAACGGATATCGCAAAACTGGGAACGATGGAATAACCGGATATTAGAGGATCCGGATTTAACAGCTGAGCTACGGGATATACAGGATGATGAGAAAGCCAAGGAAGACTGCTTTTATAGAGAATTGGAATTCGGAACCGGTGGACTGCGTGGTGTAATCGGCGTGGGTACGAACCGTATGAATATCTATACGGTGGCGAGAGCAACGCAGGGATATTCGGATTATTTAAGGAATTCGGCTGATGCTTCTGCCGGTGTGCGTTCTGTTGCCATCGCTTATGACAGTCGAATCAAATCGGAACAGTTTGCCCGGGTGGCAGCGGAGGTGTTTGCTGCCAATGGCATCCGGGTCTATCTGTATGCTGAGCTAATGCCGACCCCGGCTTTATCATTTGCCGTAAGGCATCTGAAGTGCTCCGGAGGCATCGTAGTGACCGCCAGTCATAACCCGGCGAAGTATAATGGTTATAAGGTCTATGGTGCGGATGGATGTCAGATTACGACTCGGGCGGCAGAGCAGATTCTCACGAACATCGAGACTGTGGATGTGTTCGAGGGAGTGAAGCGACTGACTTTTGAGCAGGGGCTCAGAAAGGGGATTATTTCTTATATAGGGGAGGAGACGGTGAACGCATTTATCGATGCGGTGTCGGCTCAGTCTCTATGTGGTGATGAGAATATCGATAAATCGGTTTCAATTGTCTATACGCCGTTAAATGGCGCCGGTCTTCGGTGTGTGACGGAATGTCTGAATCGCAATGGATTTACGAATCTGTCGGTGGTAGCGGAACAGGAACATCCAGATGGACATTTTCCAACTTGTCCTTACCCTAATCCCGAGATTCGGGAGGCGCTGGAACTGGGACTTCGCGATGCGAGGCGATTGGGCAGTGATCTGCTGCTAGCTACGGATCCGGATTGTGACCGTGTGGGAATCGCGGTGAAATCGGGGGAGAATTATGTACTCCTCAGTGGCAATGAAGTGGGCATGCTGCTTTTGGACTATATCTGCAAGCGCAGGGTGGCTCTGGGGCGAATGCCGGAACGGCCTATTTTGGTTAAAACAATCGTGACGATTGACATGGCGGCACAGATTGCAGCAAATTATGGAGTGGAAGTCATCGATGTACTGACGGGTTTTAAGTTTATCGGGGAGCAGATTGGTCTGTTGGAGCAGCGTGGGGAAGTGAATCGATATATCCTGGGATTTGAAGAGAGCTATGGCTACCTGACGGGCAGTTATGTGCGTGATAAGGATGCGGTGGATGGTTCGCTGATGATATGTGAGATGTTTGCTTATTATAAGACCAGGGGACAGAGTCTGACGGACGTATTAGATGGTTTATACCGGCAATATGGGTATTGCCTCAATACTCTGCATAGTTATGAGTTTGATGGCACAGAGGGCTTCTTAAAGATGCAGAACATCATGTCTGCATTCCGAACCCGATGCCCCGAGACGTTCATGGGGCGCAAAATCGTATCAATCGGCGATTACCGGGATTCGGTCATCCGATATGCGGATGGACGGGAGGAAATCCTGGATCTTCCGGTGTCTGATGTGCTGAAATTCACCTTGGAAGGCAACTGCTCCGTTGTGGTGCGTCCATCCGGTACAGAACCCAAGATCAAGATGTATTTCTCGGTGAGTGCGGAGGGAAAAGACCGGGCGGAAGAGATGGAAAAACGATTTGTGAGGGATGTAGAAGCGATGCTTGAGTAGGTGAAGACCGATACCTGCCAATTAATTAAACCAAAGGAACGGAATGCCCTATGACGAGAATCGTAAAAGGAATGGATATAGCGAATAAAATCGGTGAGAATCTGACCGATGATGTAACGGAACTGGCGAATCGGGGGATTACACCGACACTGGCGATTTTACGGGTGGGAGCCAAGCAAAGTGATGTTGCGTATGAGCGTGGAGCAATCAAACGATGCCAAAAAGTTGGCGTAGCCGTGAAGTCGGTCGTATGCAAACGTCAAATCATGTGCTCACCATTATACCGAGCAAGTCCCTGACAATCAAGCAGAGCAGGTTTGTGTTTAAATAAGTTAGCGGAAACAGCCTAAATTTGCCAATGCCCCAAAGTTCTGTTATAATAAGAATAAATAAAGGAGTAAAGAATGAGCACGCGCACTGTGCGCCTGTGTATTGCTAGATACACAGAAACTGGCGTTGATGCGGTCCCTGTCAGATATGCAACGTGCTGGACGGCCAATAGAGATATCTGATGATGCAAAAGCATGGATCATCAACCTTGCATTAGAGGAACGAATCTATATCCTTCCGGGTACCTTTGGATGGGATGATCTGATCGTGGTGGATACGGACGATGCCACTCTGATTTGTGCCAAGGATTCTGCCGGCGATATTAATATAGAAAATAACCGATGAGGGGGTGCTTTATGGATATCTCTTACCTACTTTTTTTACAAGACTTGCGTAGCTTTACCCATGGAATATTCGACAATTTATTCCTCTGTATTACAACCTGGGGAGAAGAGTTAAT
>JAVWRQ010000082.1:0-6654 GCA_036634775.1 Clostridium sp. | reverse complement strand
GGCATTTGCATTATTCATTACGTTCTTGGAACAATGGTAATCTTTTTGCGATATGTAATTTAATAATTTCTGCTGATTATTTTCATTGTTTATGCATGCGATTTATTTTTTCCGGAGGATTAAACCGCACAAAGCAATTTGGTAAATAGTTAGATAATGCTAGCTTGTAAACTGCCGATAGACTTGAAGTCTATAAGCTTATAATGTCAGGAGAAAAGAACGATGATAGGATTTTATAATTATACAGTGGTTTTAACTTATACCGGTCTTGGCATAGCTTTCCTTGGAATCACGATGGCGTCTTCCGGCAACTTTAAAATAGCAATGATTTGTCTTATGGCGGCCGAAGTGTGTGATGGACTTGATGGGCCTGTTGCTCGTGCGAAAAAACAACGTACCGAAAGTGAAAAGCTGTTTGGAATTCAGATTGATTCCCTTTGCGATTTGGTGAGTTTTGGTGTGTTGCCTGCATACATAGGGTATCGCACTGCTATCGCGCTGATGCCAGAGAATACAGCCTACCATATTGCCGCACTTTGTGTAGGAATCTTTTTTGTTTTATGCGCCACAATTCGTTTGGCTTATTTCAATGTGACGGAAGAGGAACGCCTGCGAAGTGGAGATCATAAAAAAAGAAGCAGTTATCAGGGATTACCCGTTGTCTATAGCGCTACCGTTTTGCCTACTGTGTATTTAATCCAAACATTTGTTAGTGCAGGCTGGTATATTGCTTTTATATTATGTGCCTTGTTCCTTACGGGAGGCTTGTTTATCATTAATTTTAGGGTGCCAAAGCCAATGGGTAAGCAGATAATTTGGGTCTGGTTCCTTTCTGCGTTGCTTCTAATGGCAGTATGTTGCTCCAAGTAGGTTATCTGGGTAGAGCGAGGTTGTTCTTGTTGTGCTGAAAGACATTGTTTTAAGGACAAATTTGAAGCCTGACCGAATAAACGGTTAGCAGCCAGGGGAAGTAATATGGATTGTATCGACAGAAATGGAAATATCACGCATATATCTACAAACCAGGATCGCTTTTTACAGCGCTTATATGGCAGCTTGTTCGGAAGATGCCTGGTTTTCCTTTTAATCAGACCCTCTATTTCAAAATTGGCCGGTATCTTTATGAATTGCAGATTTTCTACCCACATGATTCAATCTTTTGTAAAAAAGCATTCCATTCCTATGAGTGATTATGAACCATGCGATTATTCTTCTTATAATGATTTTTTTACACGTAAAATCAAAGCAGAAAAAAGACCGATTCCGCAGGCCACCAATGTTTTGATTAGTCCCTCCGATGGAAAAGTGTCGGCCTATCCCATTCAAAAGCATTCGGTCTTTCAGATTAAGGGGACTTCCTATACCGTGGAATCTTTGCTAAAAAACAGGGCATTGGCCGAAGCGTTTGCGGAGGGCTACTGTGTGATTATTCGTTTGACCGTGGATGATTACCATCGTTACTGTTATGTGGCCGACGGTGTTAAAGGAGATAACATAGCAATATCGGGTGTTTTTCATACGGTGAATCCGGTTGCATTACAGTACGTTCCTGTTTATAAAGAAAATAGCAGGGAGTATACCGTGTTGCAATCAACAAATTTTGGGGAAATTATTCAGATGGAAGTAGGCGCGATGATGGTTGGTAAAATTTCAAATTATCATCAGCGAAAAAGCGTGCACAAAGGTCAAGAAAAAGGATGCTTTGAGTTTGGAGGTTCTTCGATTGTTTTGTTGCTGCAAAAAGGGAGTGTTCATGTTGCGGAGGACCTTCTAAGAAATACAGAAGCTGGCTTTGAAACTTATGTAAAAATGGGGGATAGACTCGCCGATGCAATCACACTTTCGAGCTGATTGCATCCATTAGCTCGGCGGACATGTCTGTATAACCATCATATGGTACAAAAGAGTACTCATGTGCTTCTCTGATGAAGGAATACCAGTGCGATGACCTGTGTGAAAGTGCTAAAAGCACCGTAAATACAACGTTTTTTGTTTTTCAATCCACCCTCTTTAATACTTTTATTTTATGTGCCGGTATATCAAATAAGGCTTCCATCGCTTGGGAAATTTCATTTTTTACAAAGGTACTGTTTCCGCCCTCTGCACTTATGATAATGCCTGCAATCTCCGGCTGCAGCTCTTTTTCTATCATCGGCTCACCCGAAGTGCCTCCACCTGCCGTAAACGTACTTTCCTTGATATCCTCGCTCATGGATTTACGAGTGCCGCCGGTACTGTCCTTTTCTTCTGTGGAAGAACGGCTTTTATCTTTATCCACATGAATCACCTTTTCCTTAGAAGCTTTTAAAGTTAACATAACTTCCACGGTGCCCACGCCCTCTACATTCTTAAGTATCTCTTTCACTCTTGTTTCCATTAATTTTTCATATGCACGCTCTGCATCTTCTGCGGTACTGCCTGCCCCGGCCGCTGCCACGCCGTTTATGACCTCGCCTGTTGATTCCGTACCTGTTGATTCCGTACCTGTTGATGCCGTACCTGTGACCACCTTATTTTCCCCACCTTTTCCGATGGGAAAAGACAAGATCAGTAAAATAATACCGCATATCAGCAAAATCACCCATTTTTCTTTACTCATTTTCAAGTCTGATTTCCACATATTGCGCCTCCACCTGATAATATTCGGCAATTTCCTGCTCCAATTGTTCAAACGCTTTAAGTTCAGTCGATTCACCTTGTGCCGAAACCCCTGGAACCGATTGTTTTTTACTACAAGTCACCACTTCAATCCGGATCCGGTTTTCCTGACCCGGTGGAGAGTTTCTTAATATGGCATTGATCTGCTTGATCTTCCCAAAATCCAAATTGTCTTCATCTTCGCCTATTTTCACAGAGACCTCTTTTACTTCAAATCCCTTTGCCGAAATCATGCGTTCAATATCTTTTGCGGCGACATTTTCATAGTTTTTTATTAATTCCTTCATTCGTCGATTCTCCATGCCATCTAAATCCGCCTGGATTTCTTCTGCTCTATTTTCAAATGTCAGATTCTCAAAAATAGCAGCCATTTTTTCCTCTAGGCGAAGTCCTCTAGTCACCGGTTGAATCACCAAAAGTATCAGGATGCAGCCGGCAAAGAGCTGTAAATATTTCTCATATTTTCCTGATGGCAACAAATTGATAATCATGGTAATCATAATCAGATAGTAAACAATATTACTGACCCAGTGATATAGACCATCCATATACGTTCCCCTTTCCGAATTTATCCCGCATAATAGGTCACATTGGCCGCCATGCAGACAACCGCCAGTGAAATGGCGAACAGGAGCAGCGATGTGATTACCATGCGCAGAAGCAATTGGCAACCCACGCCCACGGCACTGATGCAAGATACGATTCGCTGGTCGCAGATTGGCTGCAAAAGCGCGGCCACTGCCTGGTAAAAGAATAAAATAACCGTCAATTTAACAATCGGTATGACACAGATCAGCAGAAGAACAATGACCGCTCCGGCTCCAATCGTGTTTTTGATCAGTACCCCCGATCCCAGTACCAGCTGTGAAATAGCAGCTGCCCCCTGTCCCACGCCCGGCACGATATGAATGAGTCGCTGAAGGGACGTATTTTTCAATGAGTCGGCATAAGGTGTCACCATGCTCTGCAAAAAATGGAATCCCAGAACAATACCGGCTGCGGTCTTAAGTCCCCACCGGATTCCCAATTCGATTAAATCGGTCATTCTGGAAAATATATTTTCCTTCATCATGTGACCCGCCAGGACAAAAAGGACATATACACGAGTCATCGGTAAGAAGCAAGTGGAAAACAGCCATTCTACTCCGGTGATGGAAGCGATCATCCATCCGTATCCTGCTGCCGAAGTAATACTCCCACCGGAAAATGACACTGCCAAAAAGTAAGTAGGAATCAGTGCCCGCATAAATTCCACAATACTTGACAGTACTTCCTGCGTAATCATAATCCCTGTTAAAAAACTGGATGCTAAAAAGGTAAACAACAACAGATAGGTGACATAAAATCCAATTTCCGAAATCTGACTGCCGGAGAAAATACCGGAAAAGTTGGAAAAGACCGCACCGATTAATCCCAGAATCATCACCCGGCTCATCCATATCCCATTTTTCTGAATTTCACCCAAAAGATTTTCTTTCAGCACCGATAGGCACTGGCCAAATACACCGGTGAAATTCCCCTGCATTAATTCCGCTAAAAGCTCTTTAAATGAAAGCGAGGTGATTCCCGGCTCCGATGTCTGATCCAAAAAATTCTGAATTTTATCAAAATTAAATTCGGCAAGCAAATCATCGCTTTCATAGGTAAGATTATGTTCTTCTGCTGCCAAAACAACGGACCATGGGGTCTGCCAGAATAAAATCACAGCAATCCCCAGAAACGTTGCGGCAATGACTGCCAAAGGAGAATACTTCATGTTAAAAACCCCCGAAGTGTCTCTAATAAAGCTAAAAGGATGGGCATGCTCACTGCCAGAATCGACAATTTACCAAAAATTTCTATCTGAGTTCCCAGAGAACCATAACCGGCATCCTTGCAGATTCCGGAAGCAAATTCTGCTATGTAGGTAATTCCCACCATCTTGAGAAGTGTAGTAATATAGATGCGGTCAATATCGATATAGCTTTGTATCTGCTTCGCTGTCTCTATGATTGTCCGCATTTTTCCCGTAGCGAAAAAAAACAGTACCATTCCCGCTGCCATAACCAGGTAAATTCCATACTCACTCTCTTTTGCCTTGAACTGCACTGCCAAAAGAACTGCCACGATTCCCAATGCTGCTGCCGAAACAACCGTCACGATAATTCCCCCTCCCTACAAAGCAAATAATTCTTTCATCGTCTCAAACAGCTCATAGATGTAGGGAACCATCCAGAACAGCACAAGTATCAATCCTGCCAGACTGGTGAGAAATGCCTGTTCCTCCCGTCCACTGTGTTTTAAAATCTGGCAGATTACCGATACCAGAATCCCCACTGCAGCAATTCTGAAAATAATGTTTACCCCCATCTGATCGCCCCCCGTAATTAATCTGTTTTGTATCATTTTCTCACACCATTACCACCGTTAAAAACAGTCCCGACAGAATGCCCAGACTTACAAATAGTCGGCATTTTTCCGTCTCCTGCATCCGTAGACATTGAATTGAATATTCTAAATTCTCTAGATAAAAACGAATTGTCTTTTCCTGCATATCCCGATCCAGATAGCCCAGGTGTTCACCAAAGACGATAAGCTGCTCTCTTTCTTTTCTGCTCAGCACACTTTCCTTTCCAAACTTCCCCACCTGTCCACTCCAAATCTGATCAAAACGTTCGCCGGTTTCTTTTTTCAGATCCGACGCAACTGATTTAAATAAATCTCCTGCCTTTCCCGGGTTCCTATTTCCCACCCGTTCAAAAGCTTCGGGCAGGGGGGCATTGGCATAGAGGATTTCTCCGTTTAAATGAGTGACCATCTGCTTCAGCTTTTCCAAAATACATAAGCGTTTTTTAAGTCTGAACGCAGCATCGATACCCAAACCACCGCAAGCAATCATCACCATGACACTTCCCAGTATTTTCATCCACACAGAAGACTCCTCCCCTGTCCATCACAGATATCTTCCACCGTTCCGGGCCCCCTTTTACTGCTTAAAATCACATATCGTTCAAAGACCTGTTCCTCCAAAAGAAGCTTCAACCCCGGTTTTCTTCCTATATCTTCCATGGAGGTTCCGTGTACCGTGGCTAATATTCTGCATCCGCAGTTCATGACGTATTCTAATGCCTCCAGATCGGCTGTACCGCCAATCTCATCCACTGCGACCACAGATGGCGACATAGAACGAATGAGCATCATCATCCCCTCCGCCTTAGGACAACCATCCAGAATGTCGGTTCGACTCCCCAGATCATTTTGAGGAATTCCCTGAAAGCAGGCGCCTATCTCGGAACGTTCATCCACCACAGCAACATTTCTCCCATGATATTGTCTGTTTCCATCGGATACCTGACGTACCGTATCTCTCAAAAGTGTGGTTTTCCCACAGCAGGGTGGTGAAATAAAGAGAGTATGATATACCTCATTGCTCTCCATGTTATATAAGTAGGACATAATTCCATCGGCGCATCCTTTGACCTGATGGGAAAAGCGGATATTTAAAGAAGCCGCCGGCTGAATCGTTTTGACCTTTCCCCCACTTAGGACTACTTTTCCCGCCACTCCAATCCGATGACCACCGGATACGGTGATAAATCCCTGTTTTAATTCTTCTTCAAATGCATACAGTGAATAATGGGACGCACATTCCAGTGTCTCCTCTATATCTTCTCTTGTTACCACATAACGGTCTTGATATTCTTGATTTTTATAGATAACAAAAAGCGGAGAATTGACGCGCATACGGATTTCTGTCACGTAGTCATAATCCTCCACTGATTGTTTCAGAATGTTTCTTATATTTTTAGAAAAAATTTGAATGAATCGTTCTTTTTCTGCCATCCTGTCTCCCCCCTTTTATCTCAATATATGTGAGATAGGGGGAAATATGACAAGCTGTTTTTATTTGCAATCGATCTCTCCTATGTTATAATATCCTCAGTGCACAAATTCTCAGTATGGGAGGAAGATATCATGACCGAAGAAGAGAAGATTTTTGCAGGCCGCCTTTTTGAT
>JAVWRQ010000081.1:0-6668 GCA_036634775.1 Clostridium sp. | reverse complement strand
ATGAAAAACGAAGAGGAGAACAGTAAAATGGGTAATGCATATTTTAAAATCGACATGCCAAAGAATGAAGTAGTCAGAGATTATCTTCCGGGTTCCAAAGAGAGAGAAAGCCTAAAGAAAGAACTGGATCGTCAAGCTGCAGAAGTGATACAGATTCCGGTTATTATCGGTGGAAAAGAAATTTGGACCGAAAAAAGAGATACTTGCGCAATGCCTCATGATCATGCACATGTGCTGGGCGAGTATTGTGTAGCAGGGGAAAACGAGTTGAAGGCAGCCATCGCTGCTGCAATGGATGCAAAAAAAGAGTGGGAAGCGATGCCGGTTGAACAGCGTCTGGCTATTTTCCTCAAAGCAGCTGATCTGCTGGCAGGACCGTGGAGAGATAAGATCAATGCGGCAACGATGCTGGGACAGAGTAAAACTGCCTATCAGGCTGAAATCGATTCTGCCTGTGAGATGATTGATTTTCTTCGTTATAACGTATATTATGCACAGCAGATTTATAATGAACAGCCGAACAATGCGCCCGGCGTATGGAATCGAACCGAATATCGTCCATTGGAAGGTTTTGTGACAGCGATTTCTCCATTCAATTTTACGTCCATTGGTGGGAATCTATGTACAGCTCCGGCGATTGTAGGAAATGTAGTACTTTGGAAACCGGCATCTACAGCGGTTCTCTCCAATTATTACTTTATGAAACTTTTGGAAGAAGCAGGTCTGCCGGCCGGTGTTATTAACTTTATTCCATGCCGTGGTACAGATGCAAGCCGTTATGTGCTCAGCGATGCAAATCTGGCCGGTTTCCACTTTACCGGGTCTACCGGTGTCTTCAGTGGCGTGTGGTCTTTGGTTGGCGAGAATATCAGTACCTATAAAGCATATCCGAGATTAGTAGGAGAGACAGGCGGAAAAGATTTCATCTTCGCTCATAAGACGGCAGCGATTAAACCACTGATTTCAGCTATGGTGCGAGGTGCCTTTGAGTATCAGGGACAGAAGTGCTCCGCGGCGTCCAGAGCATTTATTCCGGAGAGTATTTGGCCACAGGTAAAAGAAGGGGTATTGACTGAAATTGCAAAACTGAAAATCGGAGATATCAGAGATTTTACGAATTTCATGGGTGCCGTGATTGATGATAAGGCATTCCGCACGATTACGGAATACATTGATTATGCGAGAGATTCAGAAGATGCCGATATCCTTTGCGGCGGATATGACAGCTCTAAAGGTTGGTTTATCTCTCCTACCGTAATTCAGGCAAAGAAACCAAATTTCAAGACCATGGTAGAAGAAATCTTCGGGCCGGTGCTGAGTATTTATGTATATCCGGATGAAGAACTGGAAGAAACAATCGAAATTTGTGATACGGCTTCTCCTTATGCACTGACCGGAGCTATATTTGCCAATGACCGTCAAGTAATTGCAAAATTGGAACGGGCATTCGAAGGTACAGCCGGAAACTTCTATATTAATGACAAACCTACCGGAGCGGTTGTTGGTCAGCAGCCATTTGGTGGCGCCAGAGGATCGGGAACCAATGATAAGGCAGGCAGTTTGTTGAATCTGTATCGTTGGATCAGTCCAAGGTCACTGAAAGAGACATTTGTGCCATCCGAAGAAATCTCTTATCCGTTCATGGATGAAAAATAATTAAAATTAAATAGAGCCGTGAGGAAATTAGACGAAACTTCTGATTTTCCCCACGGCATTTTTGCATATTACAGGAAGAAAAGGTGCAAAAAACTTTTGCATTTTATGCCTTGACATGCATGGGTAAACTGTATATAATGATTAGGCGTGTATAAACGCGTCGTGTTTTTGTGCGTAAATTTTTAAGCATACAAGCAGCAACCACAGACAATATCACAGGAGGTGAAAAAGGATGCCAACATTTAACCAGTTAGTCAGAAAGGGAAGAAAGACATCTGAAAAGAAATCTACAGCACCTGCTTTGCAGAAGGGTTACAACTCTTTGAAAAAAAGAGCAACCGATATCTCTGCACCGCAGAAGAGAGGCGTGTGTACAGCCGTTAAGACTGCAACACCAAAGAAGCCTAACTCAGCGCTTAGAAAAATTGCCAGAGTTCGTCTTTCCAACGGAATCGAAGTAACAAGCTATATCCCAGGTGAGGGACATAACTTACAGGAGCATAGTGTTGTTCTGATTCGTGGCGGTCGTGTTAAGGATTTACCAGGTACAAGATATCATATCATCAGAGGTACTCTTGATACAGCAGGTGTAGCCAACAGAAAACAGGCTCGTTCCAAATACGGAGCTAAGAGACCAAAAGACAAGAAATAATTAGGTAGTAATTCAGTAGAATTTTAGTGCCGGACTTTGATATTGATCCTGTAGGTTGCAGGTTAATCATAGAACCGAGCGCGAACGAGGAGATTGCAGAGAGGTTTGGCCTCACGCAGTCAATGCGAGTACCTAAGATCTAATTAATCGCTTCATCCATTCGGGTTGAAGCCAATATTAAGGAGGGAAGTAACGTGCCACGTAAAGGACATACCCAAAAAAGAGATGTATTAGCAGATCCACTTTACAACAACAAGATTGTTACGAAATTAATCAATAACATCATGTTGGATGGTAAAAAAGGTGTTGCTCAGAAGATTGTATACGGTGCATTTGATCGTATCACTGCAGAGACAGGCAAAGAAGCTGTAGAAGTATTTGAAGAAGCGATGAACAATATTATGCCTGCTTTGGAAGTAAAAGCAAAACGTATCGGCGGTGCAACATATCAGGTACCGATCGAAGTTAAACCTGAAAGAAGACAGGCGCTGGCTCTTCGCTGGTTGACTCTCTACTCCCGCAAGAGAGGCGAGAAGACACAGGAAGAAAGACTGGCAAAAGAACTTATGGATGCATCTAACAATACCGGCGCATCTGTAAAGAAGAAAGAAGATATGCATAAGATGGCAGAGGCTAATAAGGCATTTGCTCATTATAGATTCTAATAGGAGGAAAAAGCTTTGGCTGAAAGAGAATATCCGTTAGAGAGAACCAGAAACATTGGTATTATGGCTCATATCGATGCAGGTAAGACAACACTTACAGAGCGTATCCTCTACTATACCGGTGTTAATTATAAAATTGGCGATACTCATGAAGGAACCGCAACCATGGACTGGATGGCTCAGGAGCAGGAGAGAGGTATTACAATCACTTCAGCTGCTACTACATGTCACTGGACACAGCGGGATCATTTAAAACCAAAAGCAGGTGCCTTAGAAAACCGTATCAATATTATTGATACTCCAGGGCACGTTGACTTTACTGTAGAGGTTGAACGTTCTCTGCGTGTACTGGATGGCGCTGTCGGCGTATTCTGTGCAAAGGGCGGTGTTGAACCACAGTCTGAGAACGTATGGCGTCAGGCAGACACGTATAATGTACCTCGTATGGCATTCATCAATAAGATGGATATCCTGGGTGCAGATTTCTACGGTGCTGTTGAACAGATTCGTACCAGACTTGGTAAGAACGCTATCTGCTTACAGCTGCCAATCGGCAAAGAAGATCAATTCAAGGGAATTGTCGATTTGTTCGAGATGCAGGCATATATTTATAACGATGATAAGGGTGAGGATATCACCATTGAGGACATTCCGGATGATCTGAAGGATGACGCAGAACTGTATCGAGCAGAATTGATCGAGAAGATTTGTGAATTAGACGACGATCTGATGATGATGTACCTGGAAGGTGAAGAACCTTCTATTGAAGAATTAAAGAGAGTTTTAAGAAAAGGTACTTGTGAATGTACAGCCATTCCGGTATGTTGCGGTACTGCTTATAGAAATAAAGGCGTTCAGAAACTTCTGGATGCAGTTATTGAATATATGCCATCACCTCTCGATATTCCCGCTATTGTGGGTACCGATTTAGATGGTAACCAGGTAGAGAGACCTTCTACCGATGAAGCTCCATTCTCAGCACTTGTATTTAAGATTATGACAGACCCATTTGTAGGTAAATTAGCATATTTCCGTGTTTATTCCGGTGCTATGAATGCTGGTTCTTATGTATTAAATGCTACAAAAGGTAAGAAGGAGCGTGTAGGACGTATTCTTCAGATGCATGCAAACAAACGTCACGAGTTAGATAAAGTATATTCCGGAGATATTGCAGCTGCAATCGGTTTCAAATTCTCCACAACCGGTGATACAATCTGTGACGAACAGAATCCTGTAATTCTGGAATCCATGGTATTCCCAGAGCCGGTTATCGATATCGCTATCGAGCCTAAGACCAAAGCAGGACAGGATAAGATGGGCGAAGCTCTTGCAAAACTTGCAGAAGAAGATCCTACTTTCCGTGCATATACCGATAAGGAAACAGGACAGACTATTATCGCAGGTATGGGTGAACTTCATCTGGAGATCATCGTAGACCGTCTGCTCCGTGAATTCCACGTAGAAGCTAACGTAGGTGCTCCTCAGGTTGCCTACAAAGAAACATTTACAAAGACCGTTGAAGTTGATAGTAAATACGCAAAACAGTCCGGTGGACGTGGACAGTATGGACATTGTAAGGTTCGCTTTGAGCCGATGGATGCCAACGGTGAAGAATTATTTAAATTTGAATCCGCAGTTGTCGGCGGTGCTATTCCTAAGGAATACATTCCGGCAGTAGGCGAGGGTATCAAAGAGGCTTCTAAAGCCGGTATCCTTGGCGGTTTCCCGGTTCTTGGTGTAAAAGCTGTCGTATACGATGGTTCTTACCATGAGGTCGATTCATCTGAGATGGCTTTCCATATTGCCGGTTCTATGGCATTTAAAGAAGCTATGCAGAAAGCCGGAGCTATCTTAATTGAACCAATTATGAAAGTTGAAGTAACGATGCCTGAAGATTATATGGGCGATGTAATTGGCGATATCAACTCTCGTCGTGGACGTATTGAAGGTATGGAAGACATCGGTGGCGGTAAACTCGTAAGAGCTTATGTTCCGCTTTCTGAGATGTTCGGATATTCTACAGATTTACGTTCTAAGACACAGGGCCGTGGTAACTACTCTATGTTCTTTGAGAAGTATGAACCGGTACCAAAGAGTGTTCAGGAGAAGATCCTGGCTTCAAAGGAAACAAAGTAATAAACACACACATGTTTTAGCTTTTCCGCCGCAGTGTTAAAACTGCGCGGAGAAGTAAATATAGGCTTGAAAAACAAACTCTGATAGAATATAATTAGAGACACAGCCTAACATAAATTATAAGAGCCCAAGGGGCGCAAATTAAGGAGGACGTTATAAAATGGCAAAAGCAAAGTTTGAAAGAAGCAAAACGCATTGTAACATCGGTACCATCGGACACGTTGATCATGGTAAAACTACATTAACAGCAGCTATTACAAAAACTCTTCATGAGAGATTAGGCACCGGTGAGTCCGTTGCATTCGATATGATCGATAAAGCTCCGGAAGAGAGAGAGCGTGGAATCACAATTTCTACATCTCACGTAGAGTACGAAACAAAAACTAGACATTACGCTCACGTTGACTGCCCAGGACATGCCGATTACGTTAAGAACATGATTACCGGTGCTGCTCAGATGGATGGCGCTATTCTCGTAGTTGCTGCTACTGATGGTGTTATGGCTCAGACAAGAGAGCATATTCTGTTATCTCGTCAGGTAGGCGTACCTTACATCGTAGTATTTATGAACAAATGTGATATGGTTGACGATCCTGAATTACTTGAATTAGTAGAGATGGAAATTCGTGAACTGTTAGACGAGTATGAATTCCCGGGCGACGATACACCAATCATCCAGGGTTCTGCTTTAAAAGCTCTTGAAGATCCTACCAGCGCATGGGGCGACAAAGTTCTTGAACTGATGGAAGCAGTAGATTCCTACATTCCTGATCCGGTTCGTGATACAGATAAGCCATTCTTAATGCCAATCGAGGACGTATTCTCCATCACAGGTCGTGGTACAGTTGCTACAGGCCGTGTAGAGCGTGGAACATTACACGTAGCAGATGAAGTTGAAATCGTTGGTATTCAGGAAGAAGTACGTAAAGTAGTTGTAACCGGTATCGAGATGTTCCGTAAATTATTGGATGAGGCTCGTGCAGGCGATAACATCGGTGCTCTTCTTCGTGGTATTCAGAGAACAGAAATTCAGAGAGGCCAGTGCCTTTGCAAACCAGGTTCTATCAAATGCCATAAGAAATTTACAGCTCAGGTTTACGTTCTGACCAAAGACGAGGGTGGTCGTCATACACCATTCTTCAACAACTACCGTCCACAGTTCTACTTCAGAACAACAGACGTTACAGGCGTTTGTGATTTACCAGAAGGCGTAGAGATGTGTATGCCTGGCGATAACATTGAGATGACAATCGAACTCATCCATCCAATCGCTATGGAGCAGGGACTTCGTTTTGCTATCCGTGAAGGCGGCAGAACCGTAGGTTCAGGTCGTGTTGCTACAATTATTGAATAATGCGTAAGCATTGAGTAGTGCATAAATAAACACAAGAATCCCCCCGTGGAGAGCTTGCTCACCACGGGGGGATTCTTGTGTTTATTTATATAGGGCGAAAGCCCGGAGCTTCTAGGGAAGTGGGTTGGGGGGGGGCAGGCACCCCACCCCCCACCCCAGCACAAGTCCAAAACTAGGAGCGACACACCACCGGTCCCCCCCCCCG
>JAVWRQ010000080.1:0-6755 GCA_036634775.1 Clostridium sp. | reverse complement strand
TATGGCTTATATGGAAGTCCTATGTGCGATGGAGGAAACACCGGAGCAAAAAAGAACGGAGCGGGAAACACCGGAGCGATATGAACGGGTCATCGTGACGCTGATTGATGAGGGGATTGCCTACAATCCGCTGGAGCAGCCGGAACCGGATATTGAACTACCTTTAGAAAAACGTTCCATTGGCGATCTGGGGATTTATATGACGAAACATTTAATTGATGAATTGGAATACCATGGAAGAGATGGAAAGAATATTTTAATATTAAAAAATAAAGTAAAATAAGAAAAAACTTAGAACAATACGTTATAAAAATGAGTGATTTAAGAAACTATATACATTATTAAAAAAATAGACAGAAAAAAGTAAGAATACTCTTATGGTTTATCTGGTAATATATAGATATTACTATGAAAGGCGGTATTGATATTATGATAAATCAGAATTGTATAATTCATCGGGTGAATCGATATAAAAACAGAGGAAAAAGAGGTATGGGATGCAGGTTCGCATCGGTGATGCTGGCGGCGATATTGACATTGTCGGGAAGCATGATCGCATTTGCAGGACCGTCAGGACAACAGACCGAGATACCGGCCAGAGGACCGGCACAGGTCGGGGCGTCGACGCAGACATCCGGGGTGGTTCAGGCACCGGAAGGAGAGCTTCAGGGCGTATGGCTTTCATATCTGGATTGGAACAAATGGCCAAAGGACTATAAGGGATTTAAACAAGCGGTGGACAGTACGATGAACACCTGTGTGGCGAATGGATTAAATGCCGTATTTGTACAGGTGCGTCCGGATGGTGATGCGATGTATCCGTCCAAGTATTTTCCATGGTCTAAATTTGCGTCCGGAAAACAAGGGAAAAATCCGGGTTACGATCCATTTGCTTATGTGGTACAATCAGCTCACAGCAGAGGACTTCAGGTTCACGCATGGATCAATCCGTTCCGTATTACTGGATATTTAAACCGTTATAGTGATTTGAGCAGCGATAATCCGGCGATCGTATGGGCAAATGACAGTGATTCTTCTAATGATCGATGGACACTGATTCATCAGGGCGAATATTACTATAATCCCGCCATCTGGCAGGTGCGTCAACGAATTATAGACGGCGTAAAAGAAGTGGTACAGAATTATGATGTGGATGGAATTCATTTTGATGATTATTTTTATCCGGGTGTTAATGATGCGAATGAAGCACTTTGGTTTGACAAGCCGGAATATACTGCATCCGGCAGCCGTTTAAGTATTTCCAATTGGCGCAGAGATAATATTAATCAGTTGATGCGGGGCGTTTATAGCACGATTAAGGAAATAAAACCAAACGTAGTATTTGGCGTGAGTCCGGAAGGATATTTAAGCAATCTTCGTCTGGAGAACCGGTTGTTTGTGGATATTGATACATGGATGACAAAACCCGGCTATATTGATTATATTATGCCTCAGATTTATTGGGGATTTGAAGCTAAAACAGCCAACGGGCAGTCAGCACCTTACGCATACAGTAATTGTCTGAACGATTGGATTGATCTTAAGAAAAAGGGAAATGTTACACTCTACGCCGGACTTGCTCTGTATAAAACAGGTACGACTGTATCGGATGGAAATGAAGTTCCTGAGTGGTCCAGATACGATGATATTATGAGACGTCAGGTACTGGAAGGCAGAAAGAGTGGTCAGGTGATGGGGTATTGTCTGTATGACTACAGTTCATTAGCGAGAGAGGCAGCAGCCGGAGAAGTACAGAATGTAACAGCATTGTTTAAATAACGCAGGAGGTCAATGGTGAAAGTACTGATTATTGGAGGAGTGGCAGGTGGAGCATCTGCGGCTGCTCGTCTGAGGAGACTGGACGAGACGGCAGAGATTATAGTATTGGAGCGCAGTAGATTTGTTTCCTATGCGAATTGCGGACTTCCGTATTATGTGGGCGGTATAATAGAAGATAAAGAGGCATTGACTCTTCAGACACCTAAGAGTTTTCATGACCGTTTTCGCATTGATGTGCGTGTGAGACAAGAGGCAGTGAAGATTGATCCGGAACGAAAGATCGTTACGATAAAGGATTTGGAACAGGATAAAGAATATGAAGAAACTTATGATAAACTGATTCTTTCACCGGGAGCCAGACCGGTTCGCCTACCATTACCGGGAGTCGATTTGGATCGTGTCTTTGTTCTTCGTACGGTAGAAGATACTCTGGCGATGAGAACGTTCTTAACCGAGCAGAAACCACAGAAAGCAGCGGTAGTGGGCGGTGGTTTTATCGGGTTGGAGCTGGCAGAAAACTTAGTTCATCAGGGTGTAGAAGTTACCATTGTAGAGGCATTAGGTCAGGTGATGGCACCTCTGGATTATGATATGGCATGTGAAGTGCATTCTTATCTGCGAAGTAAGGGAATAAAACTTCTGTTAAATACCGGCGTGATTGGATTTGCCGATCGGGATGAGAACGGTATTAAGAAAATTGATGTGCAGTTAAAAGAAAAAGAAGCAATCACCGTGGATCTGGTCATTTCAGCGGTAGGGGTATCTCCGGATACCGGATTAGCAAAAGATGCCGGATTAAAATTAGGCATTAAGAACTCCATTGTCGTAAATGACAAGATGGAGACTTCGGTACCGGATATTTATGCGGTGGGTGATGCGGTTCAGGTCGAACATTTCGTGACAAAACAGGATGCACTTATTTCCTTGGCAGGACCGGCTAATAAGCAAGGACGGATTGTGGCGGATAACATCGCCGGAAGAGACAGTCGATATAAGGGAAGTCAGGGCTCTTCTGTTATAAAACTTTTTGATATGACAGTGGGCACTACCGGAATTAATGAGAAGATGGCGGTGGCAGCGGGCATTTCATATGACAAGGTGTATTTACATCCGGCATCTCATGCGACTTACTATCCGGGTGCTTCCAATCTTTCGATGAAAGTACTGTTTACTCCTAAAGAGGGAATGATTCTGGGAGCACAGATTGTAGGCGCAGATGGTGTGGACAAGCGAATCGATGTACTGGCTTCGGCGATTCGAACCGGGATGACCGCAGATGATTTGGCTGAACTGGAACTTTCTTATGCCCCACCTTATTCTTCGGCAAAAGATCCGGTCAATATGGTCGGTTTTGTAATCGGTAATATATTAAATGGCGATGAAAAGATGTTTTTCTGGTATGAAGTGGCGGAGGCAGCCAAACGTCCGGATATCCTGCTTTTGGATATTCGCACGGAAGAAGAATATGCAGAAGGTCATTACCAAGGAGCTGTTAACATTCCGTTAGATGAACTGAGAGATCGCTATCATGAAATTGATCAATCAAAAAAGATATATGTAAATTGCCAGGTAGGACTGCGTGGGCACATCGGATGCAGAATCTTGTCCCAGTACGGTTTCGACTGTTATAACCTGTCCGGTGGTTATCGTTTTTATCAGACTGTAATGAGCACCGAGCAATATGATGGAACACCGACTCATCCGTGTGGAATCAGGATTTAATTAAAGGAGCGGTATCATGCCCACAGAGAATGATTTTTCAAAAGGCAGTGTAGTAAAGAATATATTAAGTTTAGCTGGGCCAATGATCTTGGCCCAGTTTATTAATGTCCTTTATAATATCGTAGATCGAATTTATATAGGCAGAATTCCGGAACATGCATTACTTTCACTAACGGGTATTGGTCTATCACTCCCGATTATTACTATGGTCATCGCATTTGCCAATCTGTTTGGCATGGGGGGCGCTCCACTTTGTTCGATTGAACGGGGCAGCGGTAATCGGGAAGAAGCAGAGAAGATCATGGGAAATTCTTTTGTTATGATGGTAGGTTCCGGCATTGTATTAACTGTTTTGGGGCTTATATTCAAGAAACCGATGTTGTATCTGTTTGGTGCCAGTGATGCCACATTTCCTTTTGCAGATGAATACATATCGATTTATCTTCTGGGCAGTGTGTTTGTGATGATTGGTCTGGGGATGAATAGTTTTATCAATTCACAGGGATTTGGTAAAATCGGAATGCTGACAGTGCTTCTGGGAGCTGTGACAAATATTATTCTGGATCCTATTTTTATTTTCCTGTTTCATATGGGCGTAAAGGGAGCGGCACTGGCTACTATTATTTCACAATTTGTTTCTGCAGTCTGGATCTTGTACTTTCTGTTCAGTGACAAGGCAATTTTAAAACTACGGCGCTCCTGCATGAAATTAGAAGCGAAACGGGTTAAATCGATTATCGCACTGGGAATGTCCGGTTTTACTATGGCAATTACGAATAGTACGGTACAGATTATGTGCAATGCTACTTTGAGAATCTATGGCGGTGATTTATTTGTAGGAGTTATGACCGTGATTAATTCGATTCGTGAGGTAATTACACTTCCGGTGACCGGAATTACGCACAGTGCCCAGCCAATACTGGGATTTAACTACGGCGCCAAAGAATATGGGCGGGTAAAACGTGCCATTATTTTCACCACCGGATTTGCTTTTTTCTATACAACCATTATGTGGGCATTGGTCCATGGATTTCCGGAATTTTTTATTCGGATTTTCAATCGGGATCCGCAGCTGGTGGCAGCAGGAATTCCGGCGATGCGGTTATACTTTTTCGGCTTTTTTATGATGGCGTTTCAATTTTCCGGACAGTCTGTTTTTGTGGGTTTGGGAAAGTCAAAAAAGGCAATCTTTTTCTCGATTTTCAGAAAAGTGCTCATTGTAGTTCCGCTCACCATATGGCTTCCATCGCTATGCGGTCTGGGAACCGCCGGTGTATTTATAGCGGAACCGGTTTCTAATTTTATAGGTGGAGCAGCCTGTTTTGGAACGATGCTGCTTACCGTATGGTCGGAACTCACAAAATTGCAAAAAATACAGAAATCTCAGAAAATAGTATAACTACAAGTTATATAGTTATTCTAATTTCAACATGCGTTCGGATATTGAGATGTAGGTGTTGACAGAAAGAAAAAAGCGACAGATAATAAAGGCATTGGTAACGTTGTTCCATTCGGCGGATTATGAATAGCATGGCTGAAAGACAACTATAAATTGGACATGGAAAGGGGATACAATATGTATAATATAAGAATTGAGAAAACCACAACTCCCAAACAGAAACCGGATAGAGATGACCCGCTAAAGTTTGGTACGATTTTTACGGATCATATGTTTATCTGTGATTATGAAACCGGAAAGGGCTGGCATGACCCTCGTATTGTACCTTACGGTCCGATTTCATTAGATCCTTCCAGCATGGTGTTTCACTATGGGCAGGAGATGTTTGAGGGATTAAAGGCTTATAAAGCGCAGGATGGAAGAATCCTCATGTTCCGTCCGGACAAGAATATTGAACGTGCAAACCGAAGTGAGAATCGGTTGTGCATGCCTGAGATTCCGGAAGATTTATTTATGGATGCTCTTAAAAAGTTAATTAAAACGGATGAGGACTGGATTCCTACAAAGAAAGGTACTTCACTGTATGTGCGTCCCTTTGTTATTGCAACCGATCCATTTTTAGGCGTACGCCCTTCGGATACCTACAAGTTTATTATTATCCTTTCTCCTGTGGGTGCTTATTATGAGAGTGGTATTAATCCGGTGAAGATCTGGATTGAAGATGAATACGTCAGAGCGGTAAGAGGTGGTATTGGCGAAGCGAAGACCGGTGGTAATTATGTAGCTTCTCTTGCTGCACAGGTGAAGGCGCATGATGAAGGCTATGCCCAGGTACTTTGGCTGGATGGTGTAGAACGCAAGTATATCGAAGAAGTAGGCGCGATGAATATCTTCTTTAAGATTAATGGTGTTGTGGTCACACCGGTATTAAACGGAAGTATTTTGCCGGGTGTCACAAGGCATTCTACGATAGAACTTTGCAAAAAGTGGGGAATTCCGGTAGAAGAACGAAGGATCTCGGTAGATGAAGTGGTAGAAGCAGCCAGAACCGGAGCGATGGAAGAGTGCTTTGGTACCGGTACCGCCGCAGTTGTTTCACCGGTGGGAGAACTTCGCTATGAGAGTGATAGGATGCAGATCGGCGGTGGAACGATCGGTGCGGTCACTCAACGGATTTATGATACGATTACGGGCATCCAATTGGGAGAACTTGAAGGACCTGAAGGGTGGAGTGTGGAAGTGAAGTAAAAGCTACGCTGACAATATCAACATAGGACATTAACTGAGGAAAATTTGTGGTACGAAATTTAGGAAGACATGGGTAGGTTGTCGTGAAAGAGAGGTGGGATTCCCTATCCAGTGCGGCTCCCAGCTCCTCGGAATGCATTTCTAAAAGTAAAAGTGGTGAAAAAGACGGTATCGGGGCAATCGCGAGAGATTTCTGAAAGAAATTCTCGCTTGCACCCCTCTGAAATTTGCTTTTGAGAAGCAAATTTCACCCGTCTTTTTCGCCGCTTTTCCTTTAAGAACTGCAAGTCCTTGTCGTACGTCGCCGAACCGGATAGGGAATTCCACCTCTCGCCTAGGTATACCTTGTCTTCATGAACTTCTAGCTACTGCATTTTCTCAGAATCAGGGTATGGTTGTAGTCACCACGTATTGCTATTACATAGTGGTCGCAACCATACCTTAGCTTCTGAGAAAATGTAGTAGATAGAAAGACAAATCGGGTGATACAGTCTGCCTCGAGCAGTAAGTTTTACTGCTCGCAATTACGACCATCGTCTACCCGATTTGCTCTTCGTACCACAAATTTTCCTCAGTTAAATTCTTTAATTCTTGCATATTATATAAG
>JAVWRQ010000079.1:0-6982 GCA_036634775.1 Clostridium sp. | reverse complement strand
GCCTACCTATCTTCGCAATATTCCCGCCTTAATTCCTCTGCCAGATATTCATCGCTCCTGCAGTGCATATCAGATATGCCTTCACTTACTTCCTGATAAACTTCAGAATGATAAAAGAAATCCAGTGCTCCACGTAATGTTATTCCTTCCAGTTTTGCAAAAATCTCTACCACTCTTGCATACTTCCTTTGGAGTAATATTTTATTGGCTCTCATAGAACCACCTCACTGTCTATAAACCGAACATACTGCTCTATCACCTTCTGTGAACAAAAGCAAACCTGAAAATTAGGTTTTTCATAACGAAGTCTCTCAATTGCCACAGTTTTGTCAATTAATCCATCAAAAAATAACTCTATTGTGTCAAATACTTTATCATTTGCCACCCCACCGATTACCACATCGTACTTTAGTGAATTTTTCCCTCTTCTACATGTAACAATATAGTCTAACCAAGCTTCTGTATATTCTGTAAACTCCAAGACTCTAACATCTTGTTTGAGTTTTTCCTCATCTACTTCATAAATAGACACGATGCTGTTACCTTTTTTTCTTCTAAACCTCGTTGCCCATTTTTCAGCCTGAGCTTTAATAGGTGTTGTATAAAATCCTTTACCGAAATCTACATTTTCCCTTGAAAATGCAATATTGGGAGTTTTTACTTCCATATAGGAACCATGGTATACTATCACTTTAGCACCTCCGCAGATTGCATATACTCTATAATGTCATTCACAATGTATTCTTTACTCTGTGTGTGAAGGGTTTCATAGTATTCCATAATATAGGTATCTAAAATATCACTGGCTTCTGTAAGAAGTTTATACACTTTGTCACCCCTTATTCCAAGCTTCAACGCAATATTTTCCACACAAAATATCCCAAATTCCAATTGGCTATTACTAATGTCATCCATATGCTACCCTCCACTCCATTTCATTCCAACCGTTGCTTACAATCTATTAAAAATCATAACACAAAATTATAAATAGTTCAATTTCAACCTCTTCCCCCCAAACCAAATTAAGATTGAAATTTAAGAATAAAAACGGTATGATTGCCCTGTAACCCCCCACTGCTCTTTTTGAAAAGGTCTCCACAGGTGAACTCTATGAATTACAACCATATAGTACAGGCTATTTTTTTGAGCCGTCCCAACCGTTTTATCGCCCATGCCTTAGTTGAGGGGAAGGAAGTCGTCTGTCATGTTAAAAATACAGGCCGTCTTCGAGAGCTTCTATATCCCGGTGCCGCTCTACTGTTGGAATATCATCCTGATGCAGAACAATTGGGACGCAAGACCGCATATTCTCTGATTGGTGTTTATAAAGAACCCGGTGGATGCTCTAAAAAGCGTATACTTATCAATATTGATTCACAGGCTCCTAACCATGTGGCTGAAGAATGGCTGAAAAGTGGTGCGTTTTCCTCTAAAATCAGTCATATAAAGCGAGAAGTGACCTACAGGGATTCCCGTTTTGATTTGGCATTTACAGACAGCGGACGACCTGCTTTCATGGAAGTAAAAGGGGTGACATTGGAAACAGATGGTGTGGCCTGTTTTCCGGATGCGCCCACGCTACGCGGTGTGAAGCACGTAACGGAGCTTATTCATGCAGTGACCGATGGCTATTCTGCCTACCTATTATTTGTCATTCAGATGCAGGATATCAGCTATTTCACTCCTAACCGTATGACCCACGCTGCATTTGCGGATGCACTAAAGCTGGCCGATGCCTCCGGCGTCCATATATTAGCTTATAATTGTCTGATTACAGAAGATTCCATGAAAATTTATCAGGCGGTGGATGTAAATCTAGAATAACGAGTCTGCTTTGCAGACCTCGTGCCAAAGCGCGGTCAACTCAGTAACCATATTCCTTAGCTCGAAGTGTGCGTCCACTGCGGAGTGTTTTTATGCAATATGCGCACCTTACAACATAAAAACTACCCTTCTTTCATGCCGAAGCATCTTTTAGGGTAGTTTTATTTATAGCGATTCTCTTTTTAATAAAACAATCGATTCACCGCACTGAAGATACCGCGGATGGAAGCTCTGGTGATGTTGGAACTGATACCCACACCATAGGTGCTGCGTCCGTCTTTTACATTCATCAGATGGATATAGGAAGCCGCCTGTGCGCCGGAACCGGAACGCAGAGCATGCTCGTTGTAGTCCAGAACACGAATCTCTATGCCCAGTGCCTCTTCCAGACCTCTCTGAATGGCATCAATTGGTCCATTTCCCACACCGTCCACAGTTCGTTCGGTTCCGTGGTCTGTAAATGTAAGATGAGCCACGGTGGCAAAACCTCCGCCTTCGTACTCTTTATCTGTAATCTGACATTTTTTGAAATGCATTGGTTCTTTACGGTTCAAATAATTGCTGTTAAATTCATCCATAATCTGCTCCGGAGCAACTTCTCCGGTCTTTTCAGCAATCTTCTGGATAATATCTGCAAACTCCTTATGCATCCCTTTCGGCAGCCTGAATCCATAGAATGTATCCATGACAAATGCGACACCGCCTTTGCCGGACTGGCTGTTGATTCGAACCACCGGTTCATATACGCGGCCAATATCACTGGGATCCATAGGCAGATAAGGAACCTCCCAGATACCGTCTCCCCGCTTGGCCATAGCCTGCATTCCTTTATTAATTGCATCCTGATGAGACCCGGAAAATGCAGTAAATACCAGTTTTCCCGCATAGGGATGTCTGGGATTCACCGGCATCTTGGTGCAGCGTTCGCACACTTCCGTAATCTCCCGGATATTCTCGATCTCCAGTTCCGGATTAATGCCCTGTGAGAACATATTATATGCAATATTTAAAATATCTACATTACCGGTTCGCTCTCCATTCCCCAACAATGTGCCCTCTACCCGCTCTGCACCCGCAAGCAATGCCAGTTCGGTAGCGGCAATTCCCGTTCCTCTGTCATTATGAGGATGTACACTGAGGATAATCGTATCGCGGTTTATAAAATGTTTATTCATCCACTCAATCTGATCTGCATAGGCATTCGGCGTCGTCATCTCTACCGTAGCCGGAAGATTAATTATCATCTTATGCTCCGGTGTCGGCCCCCACTCGTTCTGTACAGCGGTGCAGATGTCCAGGGCAAAGTCCAGTTCCGTTCCCGTGAAACTCTCCGGTGAATATTCCAGAATCACTTCCCCGTCATAATACTGCATATATTCTTTGACCAGTTTCGTGCCATCTATGGCAATCTGCTTGATTTCTTCTCGGTTCTTATGAAATACCACGTCCCTCTGCAATGTAGATGTAGAGTTATAAATATGCACAACTGCCTTTTTTACGCCTTGAATCGATTCAAATGTCCTCTTGATCAAATGGTCGCGGCACTGGGTCAATACCTGAATCACCACATCATCCGGAATCAATTTGCGTTCCACAAGCTGCCTTAAAAAATCGAATTCAATCTGTGAAGCAGCCGGAAAACCAATTTCAATCTCCTTAAATCCCATCTTTACCAAAAGATTAAACATCTCAATCTTTTCTTCAACTACCATCGGCTCAATCAATGCCTGGTTGCCATCCCTCAGATCTACACTGCACCAGATCGGTGCTTTTTGAATCTCTTTGTTCGGCCACTCTCTTTCCGGATAGTGAACGATTGGAACACGTTTATATTTTTTATAATTCAGCATTAGCATCATTCCTTCCCTATAAAGTCTGCAACCACCGTGTTTTGGGTTGTTAATTTTACCAATTATACCACGCATTGCGTGGTATCGCAAGAATAACCAATGCCCCAACGATGCCGTTATTCAATAGCAGACATATCTTGAAGTTATGCATCCTGTAACTCATATTCCTTTCATTTCTCTGCGTTCTATATTTCCTGCAGTGACAGCTCGGCTCCAATCATCAGGCACTTGGAATCACTTCCATGCCCGATTTCACTTGTTTTTGCCACAGGAATCTCCGTTCCCGGTGTTTCTTCTGTTTTGACTGCTTCTAAAATCATCGCATCTACCGTTGGCGTACATCCTTCTTTCTCCATTCTTGTGAACGTCCCCAGTAAAATCCCGGCTACTTCCTTAAATATCCCCATCTGCCTTAGTTGGTTTACATAAGTCATCATCTGCGGTACTTCGCCACCATTACTTTCCAGAAATAATATCTTTCCTTTCAAATCCGGCCAAAATAGAGTTCCTGCCAACTTCAGCAGGCAGCGCATATTGCCGCCTACGACAATTCCACGCATGGACGTACCACGCAGAAAGTGATAGTCAAATTTACACAAATCACCGGTTTCTTCTAAATTCGTAGTCATAAATGTATGATAAAACTCACGTATCTGACGTTCTCCATATGATCCTACTAGGTTTCGAATCTGGTACAGTCCGGAGAAATGACCGGTCATTGTATAAATCGCATTCAGCACCGTGGTCAGATCACTGTAACCAAAAAATGACTTTGTGTATTCTCTTATTACAGAAAAATCCAGGTAACTCAGTACTTCATTCGCTACATCACCACCTGAAATATCAAATATTGCTTTCACATCAGAATTCCGATAGCATCCTTCCAATGCTTCCGCCCGCTCTTTTCCACTCCCGCTCAGCACCGATTCTTTTTGATAAATATACGGACTCTCCACCGGAACAAGTCCCAGCTCTTCGATTCTCTGTTTTAAAAGAATGACGGTTTCCCGCTCTCCTTGATCCAGACCATTGGAACAGCATACAAGTGCTATTTTATCACCCTGTTTTAACATATATGTCCCCTCGCCTCACCATGGTGGGCATCACATCCCCGAATGGCCGAAACTGTCAACATACAGGTTATCCCAATTACAACCAGAATTCCTGCAATGAGGAACCATTTCTCTTCACCATATTGATCTGCAACGGCTCCGGACACCAGAAGAGCTAACGGCCCGGTAATTAACCGCATGCTTCCTGTAATGGACATCACCCGTCCCAAATACTGATTTTCAAAGTTCTGCTGTAAAAGCGGGGTATACATTCCCCAGTAAAACGGACCGGAAACTCCCATCAGACAAGCCATGATCACAAAGACCGGATAGCCGTTTTCAGGCAGAATCGAAGATATCACAAGGCAAAAAGCCATCAGTGCATAGGAACCAATAATCGTGTATAATTTATTCTTCGTTCCGCCCCATCGTGCCAAGATAACCGATGCAATCATAAAGCCAATGGCAAATGAAATCTCTACCACACTGGCGTGGATACTGGTTCCGCCAAAATGTCCCATACTCATAAGTGGAAATAGTGCACTGACAGGCATTAGTGCCATCGTATACAGCGACCCCACCAACACCAGACCAAACATTCCTTTATTGGTATACAAGATGCGGAATCCTTCTGCCGTTTCTTTCAATACATGAACTTTCGAGCTCTCATAGACATGTTTATTTCCGGGAAGTCTGCACACTGCCAATGCTGCCACTGCAATCAGGGCTCCCACCACATCCAGCAACACAATTCCGCCCAGATTCCATGAACTGTACAGCACCGCTGCCACTGCCGGACTTAAAATCAACGAAACAGACTGCAGTGACTGAGTATAACCGGCACATTTTGTCAATTCCTCTGCCGGTACCAGCTGCGGTGTAATCGCCTGCAGGGTCGGCGTATGAAAAGCCGTCCCGATTGCCCGTAAGAATAATACACCGAGGATCAGAGTCGTAGGAATAACTCCATTCTGCCCCGCAAATACCAGTAAGAGACTCACCGCAGCAATCCCTAAATCGGCCAGAATCATAATCTTTTTCCGGTCATAGCGGTCAATATATACGCCAATAAACATCCCCAGTATCCCCTGTGGCAAAAATCCCATCAGCATCGCCATAGAAAGCACAATTCCCGATTTCGTCGTATCCGTCAGGTACCACACAATGGCAAATTGCAGAATCGAACTGGACAGCTGGGAAAATGCCTGCCCAATCCATATAATCATAAATGTCTTTTTCCAGTTTTTCACTGCACGTCTCCCGATGTCTTTTTTATTCTTTCTTTCACTAATTTATTACTTTTACCATATTGCAAGTAGTAAAAGCATTAAAAAGAAGTCCAGCCGCCGTCGGTCTGCAGGGTAGCTCCCGTCATATGGGATGCATCATCGGATGCCAAAAATAATATCGACGCAGCCTGTTCCTCTGCTGTAGCATCTCGTTCCTGCATCGTCTTAGTCTTCTGCCCCGCCATAGACTGCGCCTTGCTCGGATCCATACCGGCTGCAATAGCGGCTTTTCTCTTTTCCATCACAAACGCATATGCCTCTTCGACCATAGGTGTTGCCGTTCCTGCCGGGTTAACTGAATTAATACGAATTCCATATTTGGCGTAGTCCAGAGCCAGATTCTTCGTAAGTCCATTCACTGCGTGCTTTGATGCAACGTAAGCCGGATTGCCCGGAAGACCGGTCATGCCCGCGATGGAAGCATTATTGACAATCACACCTCTTGCCTCCTGCAATAAAAATCGGTTCAATTCCCATTTACAGCAGAAATAAACTGTATAGAAATTATTTCTCATCGTAAAGTCCATATCTTCTGCGGGCAGCAAATGGGTGGGATTAGGGCTGCCCATCACACCGGCATTATTGATGGCAATATCCAGTTTTCCAAACGCTGCAATGGTTTTTTCTATCATCTCTTTTACATTCTCTTCTATAGAAATATCCAAGTTGAGAAAAATCCCTTTGCCGCCTTGCGCCTCGATCTCACGAAGCACCTCTTCGCCCTGTTCCTTTCGGATATCGACCAGAACCACGCATGCGCCTTCCAGTGCCGCTCGAATTGCCGTAGCCTTCCCGATTCCTCTTGCTGCCCCGGTTATAATCATTACTTTGTCTTTAAATCTGTCCTTTAATATCATCGTCTGCTCCTCCTCAATTTTAAATAGTATCTTTATTGTATTCTTTCTATTAGGAGTATATCACTTTTTTTAATATTTACAAAATTTTTTAATTCTAAAAACAAAAATAG
>JAVWRQ010000078.1:0-7083 GCA_036634775.1 Clostridium sp. | reverse complement strand
CTCGCCTAGGTTATACCTTGTCTTCCCGAACTTCTATCTACTACATTTTCTCAGAAGCTAGGGTATGGATGCGACCACAAATTTTTCTCAATTAATTCTACATTAGTTCACGGCTTTTTCTGAAAATCCCGTCACTACCAGTTTTTCATAGGGCACCCGTGCGGTGAGTTCTCCGGCTTCTTCCAGAATGTTTTGCAAGAGATCAAAACTACTTTTTTCAAATATTGTATCGCCTTTCCAAGTATCCTGCTCTTTGTAACGCTCAATAATGGAAGCAATTGTGGACTCATCGGTTTCCTTGAACTGAGGTTTTATAACTTTTGCAATTTCTTCGGATGAGTGGGTATTGACATATTCCAGACCTCTTTGTATTGCATTTGTAAAGCCTTGAACTACCTCGGAATTATTTTCTAAGAAGCTCTTTTTTGCGGAGTATGCGGTATAGGGAACGTACCCGGAATCCATCCCTAAAGAGGCAACAACAACGCCATTACCTTCTTTTTCCAGACCGGTAGCAAATGGTTCGAACTCCACGGTGTAATCAAAATCATTGCCGGAAAATGCGGCTGCAGTAAGGCCGAAATTGACACTTTGATCGATGGTAAGATCAACTTTTGGATCCATTCCATTCTTTTTTAGAATGTATTCAAAAATCATTTCGGGCATCCCACCTGCCCTTCCACCCAGTACTTTTTTACCTTTTAAATTTTCCCAGGAGAAGTTTGGCTCGGGTTGACGTCCAACTAAGAAGTTACCGGCGCGCTGAGTGAGCTGCGCAAAGTTGACAGCATAGTCTTCAGAACCTTCCTGATAAACATAGACACTGGCTTCGGAACCCATAAATCCGATGTCGGCATCACCGGAAATGAGGGCAGTCATGACCTTATCAGCTCCGGCACCATTGACCAGATTAAGATTTATTCCTTCATCCTTAAAATACCCCAGTTCGATAGCCGCATATTGGGGAGCATAGAAGATGGAATGAGCGACTTCACTTAGTGTCACCTTAGCTAATTCCGGTTCCTTTTTGCCGCATCCGGTAAGGGAAATAGTAAAAAGTGAAACGGCCAGAAGAAGAGCAGTAACTTTTTTCATAGATATTCCTCCTAAAATTAATTCGATACTACATAGTATCAACATAGCATTGAAAAGGTGCTAAAAAGATGATATTAAGATGAGTCAATACTACAAAATTTGTGCCGTCGATACAACAAAATTTGTGCAGCTATGGACTTTACAACTTTAATATGTTAATATGTAAAAAACAGAAGAATTACGGATGTGAAGGGAAGCACTATATGAATAAGAAGATTAAAACAGATGCAGTTGATCATCTGTTCGAAGCAATTCTTGCATTAAAAAACTCAGAAGAGTGTTATATTTTTTTTGAAGATGTCTGCACAGTCAATGAACTTTTGTCTTTGTCACAGCGATATGAAGTAGCTAAGATGCTTAGAGAAAAACACACATATTTGGAGATCGCCGAGAAAACAGGGGCATCTACCGCGACGATCAGCCGCGTAAACCGTTCTCTGAATTATGGGAATGACGGATATGATATGATATTCAAGCGCTTGGACGAGCAGGAGAAATAGATTATAAGGATTTTAATTAAAAAAGGCAGTCCTTTGGTTTGATATGAATCCACCAAGGACTGTCTCTTATTTTTTCTTTTTAGGAGGAGTTTCGCTGCGCAGTTGATCGGTCAAAAGTTCAATCATCTGCTTTTTTAAATAGACATCAAACGCCAGTTCACAGACAAACGTAAACAGTTGAAGGTATTCCTTATCATCTCCTTCGGCCGTCTCAAAGGTCTGGGAGGCATCTTGGAACTTTGCCATGACATCTGCTTTTAGGCGTTTTCGCTGCTCTTTTTCCAAAGAAAAAATCTCTGCGTAAAGTTCATCTAATTTTGGATTTGAGTCATCGGAAAAGTGGTTTTCACTGATGGGGGAAAATAACTGCTCGATATCTTTAAAAGAAAGTACATTCTTAAAATAGTAAATAAATATTAACAAAAGAATATGATTCTTAGAGTACTTCTTTTTCTCCGGTGGAGGTAAGAGATTGTTCTTTGCATAATTATTAATCATAGTTTTTGTTAATATCTTATCTTCACCATATCGTTTGGAACTTTCCAGATGGTTATCCATAAAAGTGGTCACCTGATCCATATATAAGTCAATATCAGGAATATCCGACGGATTAATCCGTGTCATGTTATCCAGAAAATCAAATAATTCCTGTAAACGTTCTTCATTTGTTTTCATTTGGTTCACCTCAATTTCTATTATATAGTATTGATTACTAGATGACAAGCAGAAAGTGATTTTTTCAAAATATGGATATTCCGTGACAGCAGATGAAAAATAGATTATAATATGGGTGGTTAACCCAAAACTATGAGTTGACAGCACAAAGAAAAGGCGGTAAATACATGAACAAATACGAATCACTCAATCCGAAACAGCAAGAGGCAGTATTTTATACAGAAGGTCCTCTTTTGGTGCTGGCCGGTGCAGGATCGGGCAAGACCCGTGTTCTGACTCATCGGATTGCATATTTAATAGAAGAAAAGAATGTAAATCCATGGAATATCATGGCGATTACCTTTACTAATAAAGCTGCGGCAGAGATGCGGGAACGTGTTAATAAGATCGTGGGATTTGGAGCGGAAAGCATCTGGGTCAGTACGTTTCACTCTTCCTGTGTGCGAATTCTCCGCCGGCACATCGAATCACTGGGATACACCACTAACTTTACGATATATGATGGGGATGATCAGAAGACCTTGATGCGTCAGATATTTAAAAAATTAGATGTCGATCCAAAGCAATATAAGGAACGCGCTGTTTTAAGTGCGATATCTTCGGCAAAAGATGAGATGGTCACACCGGAAGAATTCGAATTAAATGCCGGGGGGGATTTTAGACAGAAGCAGATTGCCCAGATTTATAAAGCTTATCAGAAAGAACTCAAGAAGAACAACGCACTGGATTTTGATGATCTTATCGCAAAAACAGTGGAACTCTTTCAAAATGTTCCGGAAGTTCTGGATTATTATCAGGAACGTTTTCGGTATATTATGGTAGATGAATATCAGGATACCAATATGGTTCAGTTTAAACTGGTAGATCTTTTAGCAGCCAAGTACAGAAATATCTGTGTGGTAGGTGATGATGATCAATCTATTTATAAATTTCGTGGTGCCGATATCGAAAATATTTTAAGCTTTGAGAAGGCATTTTCAGGGGCAAAAGTAGTAAAACTAGAACAGAATTACCGCTCCAGTCAGAATATTTTAAAAGCGGCCAATGAAGTTATAAAAAACAATAGAGGTCGAAAAGATAAGACACTTTGGACAGCTAATGATGAAGGTTCACAGGTTCGCTTCAGACAATTCGATACGGCATATGAAGAAGCCGACCGAATCGTAAAAGATATTTGCTACGAAAAAGAAAGCAGTCATTGCGAATATTCTGATTTTGCAGTTTTATATAGAACGAATGCCCAGTCCCGTCTTTTGGAAGAAAAGTGTATTTTACATAATGTTCCCTATCGTTTGGTAGGTGGTGTGAATTTCTATCAGCGTAAAGAAATAAAGGATATTTTATGTTACTTAAAGACCATTGCCAACGGACAGGATGACTTAGCGGTACAGCGAGTGATTAATGTACCAAAACGAGGAATCGGAGCTACCTCCATTGGAAAAATCACGATGTTCGCATCCGCCGGAGGAATGAGTTTTTATAATGCACTTCTTCGCATCCAGGCAGTTCCAAGTATTGGTAAAGCAGCAACAAAAATCGGCGTATTTACAGAGCAAATCGAGGATTTTAAGGCTAGACTTTCTGAATTATCATTGAAAGAACTAATTGAAGAAGTGTTAGTGAATACCGGATATAAGAAAGAGCTGGAGGCTGAAGGTGAGATCGAAGCGGAGACACGTCTGCAGAATATAGAAGAATTAATTAACAAGGCGGTCAGTTACAGTGAAAGCACAGAAGAGCCGACCTTGGATGGCTTTTTAGAGGACGTAGCATTAGTTGCGGACATTGACAATATGGATGAATCGGAAAATCGGATTATATTAATGACTCTTCACAGTGCCAAGGGACTGGAATTTCCTTATGTGTATTTAAGTGGATTGGAAGATGGACTATTTCCAAGCAGTATGTCCATCATGTCAGATGACAAAGATGCGGTAGAAGAAGAGCGACGCCTCTGTTACGTGGGGATTACGAGAGCCAGGGAAAAGTTGATGCTGACCGCCTCCAGACAGCGAATGACAAATGGAGAGACCAGATACGCAAAAGTCAGTCGGTTTGTGGATGAAATCCCGGATTACTTGCTGGAACTAGAAGAAGAAAAATCTATATTTGGCAATAGGGATGATATTTCCGGTGCCCGTCCAACCGCTAAGAACAGCCCTCTCCCGGTACCGGACAGTGAATCGCCATGGGGGAGAAGTCTCTCCGGTTCTCCTTGGAAGAACATCGGAAGCGGTTCAAGAGGTGGAACTCGTATCGGTGGTACGCCAAAACCATTTGGAACCAGTACTTTTGGCGAAAAGACCAATCCTTACGCCTCATCGAACGCTTCGTCCGTTTCATCGTCTGCTCCGGCTTTTGGAAAGACATTTACAGTTGAAAAAGCAGAATCTCTGTCTTATAAGGAAGGGGATCGAGTGCGCCATATTAAGTTCGGGGAAGGTGTCGTCCAAGTCATTACAGATGGCGTAAAAGACTATGAGGTGACCGTAGACTTTGATCATGCCGGAATTAAAAAAATGTTTGCATCATTTGCAAAGTTGGTGAAATTATAATAATTATATGTAATAAAAGTTATTTTTTGCTATAAAATAGGATAGTAAAAATGCAACTTTGATGATATACTAGGTGGTACAATACATTGTAGAACGAAATAGGAAAGGATGTGGGATTTATGAATAAATTTGACATGTTGGGAAAAGATGCTTTAAACAAAGTCGAGGAAATGATGAACGCAACAAAACTGAATGACTTCCTCCACAGAAAAGAAGAAGAAGATAAGAAGAAAAACTGTGTTCTCTGGATTTTAGCCATTATCGGAGTGGTAGCTGCAGTAGCAGCCATTGCATATGGCGTATATCGTTTCTTTACTCCTGATTATCTGGAAGATTTCGAAGATGACTTTGAAGATGACTTTGATGATGATTTCTTTGAAGATGATACAGAGGCTGAAAAAGAATAATAATAGTAAGTGAATAATATTACAGTAAGTGAATAATAATACTAAAAGAATATCCGTGATAGGTAATTTATAGCCGTAGAGCGTTTTGCTCTGCGGCTTTTAAAAAGGAGAAACCAAATGAAAAAAGGCGAGATCTACGAAGGTGTAATAGAGAAAATCGAATTCCCAAATAAGGGGATTTTACATATAGAGGATGCGAAAGTAATTGTTAAAAATACAATTTTAGGACAAAATGTACGATTCCAGATTAATAAAAAAAGAGAAGGCAGGTGCGAAGGCCGTCTTTTAGAGGTTTTAACTCCCTCATCACTGGAGACAAAAGAAGATGTATGCCCACATTTTGGTGCTTGCGGCGGTTGCCTTTATCAGTCCTTACCTTATGAAGAACAGCTCCGTATCAAAGAATCCCAGGTAAAAGAACTATTGGATGCCGTTTGTGAAAACTATGAATTTGAAAAAATTCAAGGTAGTCCAGCTGAAGAAGGATATCGAAATAAGATGGAATTTTCTTTTGGCGATGAATGGAAAGATGGTCCGGCGGCACTTGGTATGCATAAAAGAGGTAGTTTTTATGATATTGTGACCACAGGAGACTGCCGTATTGTCCATAAAGATTTCAAAGACATCCTGCTCTGCACAAAAGAGTATTTTGAACAAAAGAATATTAGCTTTTATAAAAAGATGCAATTTGAAGGATATCTTCGCCATTTGCTGGTACGACGTGCGGCCAAGACCGGAGAAATCCTCATAGATCTTATTACAACTACTCAGACGTCGGGATTTGCAGAGGATGAGGAAACACTTCTTACCGGATGGAAAGAGCAGATACTGGCACTTCCTTTGGAAGGCACGATGGCAGGTATTCTTCATACAAATAATGATACGATATCGGATGTGGTGAAGGACGAAGGAACTGAAATTCTCTATGGTCATGATTATTTTTTCGAAGAACTTCTGGGACTTCGGTTTAAAATATCTCCATTTTCTTTTTTTCAGACAAATTCACTGGGTGCGGAAGTCTTGTATGAGAAGACCAGAGAATACGTAGGTAAAACAGATGGAAAAGTGATATTTGATTTATATAGTGGAACCGGCACCATCGCTCAGATCATGGCACCGGTAGCCGAAAAAGTAGTGGGCGTAGAAATTGTCGAAGAGGCAGTGAATGCAGCACGAGAGAATGCATCGATGAATCACCTGACCAACTGTGAGTTTTTAGCCGGTGATGTACTAAAAGTCATTGATGATCTGACCGATAAACCGGACTTGATTATTTTAGATCCACCCAGAGATGGAATTCATCCAAAAGCCATTGAAAAAATCATAGAATTTGGTGTGAATAGGATAGTCTATGTATCCTGCAAGCCGACCAGTCTGGCCAGAGATTTAGTGATATTACAGGCCAGAGGCTATCGGGTAGAAAAAGTGTGCTGTGTCGATATGTTTCCCTCCACGGCCAATGTAGAGACGGTTGTTCTTTTATCCAAACAAAAGCCGGATAATATCATAATGTAAATGAACGAACTTAAATTTAACGATATTGATATATTCTTTACATTTTTATGACAATAATGAATATTTTCATAAGATTCATTACAAAACGCGAAAAAAGCTTTTCATTTTACTCATAGTGTGATAGGATTGCCCCTGCTAGAAAAAAACAACAACATATGGAGGCAAATTATGAAATTAAAAGCATTAGTCATTGTAGCAGCGGCAGCACTTACGTTATCAGCTTGCGGAAACAATAAAACACAGGAAGCAACAACTGCAGCTCCAAGCGCAGTAGAAACAACGGTAGCTGCTTCAGAGGAAACAACCGAAGCAGTTAAAGAAGAATCCAAAGAAGAA
>JAVWRQ010000077.1:0-7876 GCA_036634775.1 Clostridium sp. | reverse complement strand
ACCGGAATGGTCTTATCAACCAAACCGGTAGGCAGATGAAAGCTCAAATATCAATCCAGATGTGCTGTTTACAAGTTTACATTCATAAAGGTTTCAAGTGCCGCCATCGCTGCCTCCTCGTCTTCACCCTCGCAGCTGATGGTGAGCACATTGCCCTTTTTGGCCGCAAGCTGCATCACGCCCATAATGCGCTTTGCATCCACGCTTTTGGCGGGCGTTCCCACCGAGATGTTGGATGAAAAGGTGAGCGCCACTTTCACAAGCTGGCCCGCAGGGCGCGCGTGCAGCCCCAGTTCGTCGGTAATGGTGTAATCAAATTTCTTCATAATGGTCCAATTTTACCTCACTTTTACAAACTTTTTTTCAGCTCCAGCACTCTGCTTGGCGAGACAGAAAGTTCATCATAGCCCGTTTGCAGCAGTGCTTCTGTCAGCTCCAAATCCGCCGCAAGCTCGCCGCATATACCTGCCCTGATGCCTGCCTTGTGCGCACTCTCCACAATGTATTTTAGCAGAGCCAACACGGCAGGGTGGTTCGCGTCATAAGAACGATTCAGCTTTGCGTTTTGGCGGTCTATGGCCAGCGTATATTGTGTTAAATCATTGGCGCCAAGGCCGAAGTAATCAGCCTGCTTGTCAGCGCCGATGTCGAGAGTGCGGATAATCACATGCTTGTCGCCAAGGTCGTCCACCACTTTTTTATAGGTCTCAAATAGCTCCTGTTCTGAGGGGCAATCATCACGGCCCAAATACAAAAATTCGCTACGCATTAAGCCTATGCCATCAGTAACGCCTCATGTTCCTGCGCAGTATGTTGCTTTTGCTTCATTTCAGCGATTGTTTTCTCATCTGGTTCAATGTAATATTTACCCGTGAAGCCATCCACAATCATTAGCTGACCATCAATCTCGTCCTCCAGTGCAATCTGTGTTTGCACAAGCGTTGGATGAACCCTGCTGAGTGACAAATGCCAGGAACCGCCGGTTTACCATAGCCTTCTTTCACGCTAAATCCCCCTTTTATTACAATTACTCATCTATTTTTTGAGACCGATTATCTTATCGCCCACCGAAGCCATCATGCCTGTATAGGTTTTAAAGTGGCTATAATCGTTAGAATTGCAAATCACGACTGATGTGATGGTGTCAAAACCCGCCGCGGCAATTGCATCTCGGTCAAACTCAATCAGCAGATCACCCGCTTTTACCTTGTCGCCGTTTTTAGCATGCACGGTATAGTGCTGACCGTTCAGTTTGACTGTTTCCAAACCGATATGAACGAGAATTTCTGCACCGCAGTCAGCCGTCATACTCACTGCGTGGCCGGTATCAAACATCAAATCAATGGTGGCATCACATGGGGCGCACACACGACCGTTTATCGGTCGTATGGCAATGCCTTTACCCAAAAGCTCCTCGCTAAACGTGGGGTCGCTCACCTCGGTGACAGGCACTACTTCACCACCTACAGGTGCACAGATAGCTTCCTCCGTTGTGTTGAATAACTTATTTAATAATCCCATGCCCATCTTTCCTTCCATATTGATTCGGCGCTTCTTTTGACGCTTTTGTTTTATTATATAAAACGAAGTATCGGGAAAACGTCGGGGATTTCAAACGATCCACATAACTAAGTGTCGAAGACACTTTTTTATCTATAAAGTTTACCATGAAAAACCCCAAAATTCAATCACAAATCAAATCAAGGAGGAGCAACTATGCTTTACACAGAAGAACAGAAAAAGGAAATTGAACGAGTCCGAGAGGTGTTTGCAAACCTTCTTAAGCAAAGTCCCGATTATGAGTTGTTTATGACCGGCAATAACCACGCACTCAAAAAAGCAGACTCATTAGAGTCGGCAATGCCGTATGTGACGTTTGAGTATGGAAAGAAAACAATTGGCAAAAAACGATATCATATCAACAAATTTTCAAGCAACGTATAACACGGTAAGGGAGGGCATCTGACATCCGAGCTGTTTTTTCTCCTTTTTCTCCCTTTCCTGTATCTATTGTATATCCGTTCATCCCATGCTATAATCAAAATCAAGCAATGCTTAAATATTTCAGAAAGGAATTTTTAACATACCATGGATAAATCTTCTGATTCCAATGTACCTAAATATCTGCAGATTGCGACAGATTTAGCTTATAAGATTATAGATAAAACCTACCAAGAGGGGGATAAAATCTATGCCCGCTCTGCCATCGGCAGCCAGTATAGTGTGTCTTCCGAAACAGCTCGGCGAGCGATTTGTGTCCTAGCCGACTGGGATATCGTAGATGTGGAAAAAAACAGTGGAGTCATTATCAAATCTACGGACAATGCCCGTAATTTTCTTCAACAGCAAGAAAAAAGCCAATCCATTCACGATATTAAGCGTAATATTTTAGACTGCGTAGAACGCCAGCAACAGGAATCCATGCAGCTTTATGACTATCTTTCAGAATTAATCGAAAAAATCGAGTGTTTTCGTTCCACAAATCCCTTCATTCCTTTTGAAGTGGCGGTTACAAAAGACTCTCCTTATATGAATAAATCCGTAGCAGAAATTAATTTCTGGCAAGCCACCTTTGCTACTGTAATTGCGATCCGCCGCGGCAACACCTTAATTATGTCCCCCGGTCCTTCTGCTACATTTCGTCTGGGCGATATCTTTTATTTCACCGGAGATGACAGTTGCCAAGATCGAGTACATAAATTCATGTACCCCACTGAAAAAGAAACAAAGCTTCCAGCTACGTAATGACGAAACATAGCAGTTCTTAAAGGAAAAGCGGCAGAAACCGCACTGGATAGGGAATTTCACCTCTCCAGCACGATATCTAGCCGCCTACCTGATTTGCTCCTCGTACCACAAATTTTACTCAGCTAACTCCTTATTTTTCTTTTTTTTCATCCCATAACTTTCTGCTACCACCACTTCTTTTTCGCATCCTCTGCTACACTTTTGACAATCTTCCTCTATTTCATAAACCGTATTACCTTCTATAATTAAACGAGTTCCCACTAAACTGCCTCCTGACCGATCTGCAAATAAGAAAAAACCGGAATCACCGGCTTCCTATCCATAACTTTTATCTACAATATAGTATATGTGGGATTTCAAAAAACGACGGTATTAATTTTCTTTTCTCCGCATATATTTAGGCAAGGAAACAAAGGATATTGTCCATGAATAATGAAGAAACTTTAAAAATGACAGAACTGGATCATTTAACGGCTGCCCCACACCTTCAGATGATAAAAGCTGCCCTTCCCTACATACAAATACCCGAACAGCGTTTTTTTTCTCTCTTTATAAAAGTGAGTGAGTTAGAGCGTACGATGAAGCTTTTTGATGAAAATGAAGAAGGTATGATAGGAATTTGCTCTTTAAGTGAAGACGAACCGGCCACGCCTCTGGATATGCTCAATGCCATGAAACCATATGGGACACAGGGAGAACAGGAATTTATTGACTTAATTGTAAATTTTCTTCAAAGTTCCAAAATATACCAATCCTATAAAGAATCTCTTGATTCCACAGAAGAGTCACAGCAAAGTCCGCCGCCCCGTGAAACCGTAAATTCACAATCTAAGCAAGGTACCGGTGATGGAATCAATAGTCGTTCCGGTTCCGGCACAGATGCCGGACGGCGCAAAAATGATTCACGGCATTTTTCTCTGGACCAGTTTAAAAATATCCTGCCACCTGAGCAACAGTCGAAACTGGAAACAGCGCAGCTACTGATGCAGACATTCCAACAATTCTCCTAGGAAAGGACTCGCTACGATGAATAATGATTGGAAAAAAGATCCCCGTTTGAAGGGAATGGACGAAACAAAGATAAAATATCTTACCGATCTGGCCTCTAAAGTGGAACATACCCCCAAAGACAAACTCATGCCTTTATTTATGAATCTAGCCATTGGAAGCAGCTCCATGAATTTCAGCGATAAGGAAACAGATCTCGTTGTCTCCATTCTTACTGCTAATATGTCTCCGGCGCAAAAAAAGCAAGTGGAGACCCTGAAAATTCTTTCACAAAAACTCGGAAAAAAATAAATTCATGGGGCTGTCGCTTTAAAGATTGAAACTTGCGACAAGCCCCATATTTATATGACCATATCTTACTATTCCCGTTACTTTTCTTAGCTTCCATTATCCATATAATATAAATATTAAGTATAGTTTTCCTTTATTTCATCATAACTGTACTCATAGTATCTACTTTATTATCAGAACTTTAAATAAATTGAAAATTGACAATAGCCGTATGAAAGCATATACTATTTTTTATGTAATGTGGACCACGCTCCTGTGTGAGTGTCTGCTTTATTGGAGGATAATTATGGAGAATTTAAACCTAAAACCGGTAAATAATCCACAGAAAATGAGCAGTTATTGGAAAAGGGAATGGCGAGTCGTCGCACTGATTGTACTGACCGGCACTTGTTTTAATGCTGCCATGTCACTGGGACCAATTTTGCAGGGACAAATCATTGACCGCCTGTTGGCCGGTGAACGGTCAGGAGAAGTACGGTCGGCGATTGGTGTTTTTCTACTTGCCATTTTAATAATTCAGGGCATGCGATTTTTAAAACGCTACTATGTCCGCATATTTGCCAACCGTACCGATGCATCCATGCGCCAGATGGTTTACCACAATCTGATTCAGCGAAACTTATTATCCTTAAATGACGAGACCTCCGGCGACTTGATGACAAAAGCTATTTCCGATGTGGATGCCTGTGTAGAAGGCATGCGTAAATTCACGACCGAGGTATTTGATACCGGTATTTTGATGATTTCTTATGCGATTACCATGTTGTACTATGATATAAAACTGACCCTTTGGGCATGCGTGATGATTCCTGCAGCGATGATACTGGCAGAAAAACTCAAGAAAGTTATTTTCAAGTACACCAAGGCCTATAGAAAACAGTTAAGTAATGTGTCAGAGCAGACTTACGAGACCGTGGAGAATGCCATGTTATACCGTATTTATAGTGCAGAAGCAACCAATATGAAACGCTATGAACAAGAACTGGAACAATTGGAAAAGAAAGCGGTACTCTCTAATATGCTGGAAAATTCCATGCAGCCAATCTACAACGTGATTGCCATGACCGGTGTATTTATCATTGTATATTTTGGTGGAAGAAGTGTCATGTCAGGCCACTGGACGGTCGGAACATTTTCTGCCTATCTTACGATTTTCACCGCCTTGGCAGCCAAAGCCAGCAAAGCTGCCAAACTCTTTAACTCGGTGCAAAAAGCACAAGTCTCATGGAGACGAATCAAACCTTATCTGGAACCTTCGTCCGACCGTGCTCTACCGGCAGATTCTTCGATCAGTGATTCTTCCGTCAGTGATTTTTCCATCAGTGATTCTTCGGTTACAAATTCTATGGTACTATCCGTTCAAAATATGTCTTTTGCTTATCCCGGCAGCGAACAGGCAGCGCTGTGCGATATTACGTTCACTGCAAAATCCGGTGATCTGATTGGAGTGACCGGTCCGGTCGCAGGTGGCAAATCTACCCTTGGGCTTGCCCTGCTTGGGCTGTATCCCTACAGCGGAAGTATCTGTCTTAATGAAAAAGAGCTTAGAAACTGCTCAGCCGGTGAAATCAGTAAACATATTGCTTATATGGGGCATGACAGCCAGCTTCTGTCTGATACTATCTACCACAATATTACCTTAGGCAGTGACGGTGACATCATGCCGGTGCTCCACGATGTGTGTTTTGACAGTGACCTCTCTGATATGCCATTGGGAATCGAGACTCCGGTCGGTGCTTCAGGTGTCCGATTAAGCGGCGGACAACAGGCTCGGCTGGCACTGGCTCGGGCACTTTATCGGCAATCACCCATTCTGGTGCTAGATGATCCATTTTCTGCGGTAGATACAAAAACAGAAGCACAAATTATTCACAACTTAAAACAACATGATAAAGAACGAATCATCATCTTAATTTCCCATCGAATCTCCTGCTTTTCAGATTCTGATTCCGTTATATTCGTTGAAAATGGTCATGCCATCTGTGCTTCTCATCAGATACTCCTAGATACTTCCGACGTTTACCGTACCCTTGTTTCCATGCAGAAGGAGGTGCATTCTTATGAATAAAACTACAAAACATGCAATCCTTGATGTTTTAAAAAAGAATCGCCTGGCTTCTCTGTTTCTGCTGATCACCATTATCTGCGTCATTTTATTTAGTCTGCTTCCGCCTCAGATTCTCCGATTTTTGATTGATGAATACCTCGTAGGAAAACAAACAGCCCAAAACAGCACCGACGGATTAATTATCATAGCGGCACTGTACTTTGCTTCTTTTGTAATTGTGGGCATTTTCGATGTTTTAAAGGGATTTCTATTAACTGTATTTGGGCAGAAAATCATACGAAGTCTTCGCAGTCTTATGGCAGAAAAGCTCACTCACATCAAAGCACCCTATTTTAGCAATCATGCAAGTGGTACCATTACCTCCCACTTTTTAAATGATGTGGAAAATATCAATTCTCTCTTTTCCAATGGAATTATCAGTCTGCTCATTGACTGTTTTAAAATTGTTGGTATTGTGATTTCTATCTGGATATTCAGTGTTCGGTTGGGAATCTTTGTACTCTGCCTGCTGCCATTTCTCTACTGGCTGACGGTATCATTTCGCAAAAGAATGCTACTTTCACAGAGTGCGAATTTAAAAGAATTGGGGAAGGTCAATAATCATATTGCAGAAAGCATGAAAAATAGAATGATGATCAAAAGTTTTCATAAAGAGCGTTACATGGAGGAACGCTATGACGAATTTTTGTTGGAAAATTATGCTACGATGAATAAAGTAAATTTCTACGATTCCTGTTATTCACCTATTATTCAGATCATTACCGCGCTTGCCACTGCCGCTATTCTACTGATGGCTTCCGGCGGTGATGCGGTATTAGGTATTTCAATCGGTATGTTGACCGCAACTATTTCACTGATTACAAGTCTATTCGCCCCTATTGATAATTTGGGCACGGAACTGCAGAGTATCCAAAAGGGTATGTCCGGCATTCGGAGCGTGGATGACTTCCTCGCTCAGACGGAAGATGACAGCATGGAACTTGATATCGATATCAAACAACTTCGAGATACGGGAATGGATTTTTGTTTTTCCGATATGTCCTTTTCTTACGATGCAGACACTCCGGTATTAGAGAACATGAATCTTCATCTGCTCCCACGGGAAAACGTCAGTCTTATCGGCCGCACCGGCGTTGGAAAAACCACTATGTTCAAGCTGATTACCGGTCTCCTGCGCCCTACCAAAGGTTCTATTACCCTGGGCGGCATCGACGTATATCGAATCTCAAACAGTCAGAAGCGACAGATATTTGGTTATGTAGAACAACATTTTAGCTTTGTACGGGGCACCATTGCAGAGCAGATCAGCCTGTGGGATGACCACATTGAACCGTCACAGATAGAAGCCGCTATGAAATTCACAGGACTTCATGAATACATCTTAACACTGGAACATGGCTATCAGACCGATGTCGGAGATGGAAGCTTATTTTCACAGGGACAAAAACAGCTTCTTGGCATTGCCCGTGCCATCGTTACCGATCCGCCCATTTTACTTTTGGATGAAGTCACTGCCAACCTAGACTCCATGACCGAGGGGAATGTTGTCTCCGTTCTAAAAAAAGCCGGAGAAAATAAGATGATTCTCTCCATCACCCACCGCATGTCCTCTCTCCTAGACAGTGACCGCGTGATTACTTTGGTCCGTACCGATGAGTGCGCCCATGCTCCGGGCGCACTATAAAACATCTATTTCAACCACTAAGCCTCATCAATTGCTTTCCCAATATCATGTCTCATATATTTGTTTTCAAACTGAAC
>JAVWRQ010000076.1:0-7902 GCA_036634775.1 Clostridium sp. | reverse complement strand
TTCTCACTTCTGCGCCATCGATAGAGGCATCATCTGCCATATTACAATTCGGGAATAATTCATATACTGCACCCTCGGTAAAGAGCTTCGTATAGTCCTTTAATAATGATTTGTCTTTTGCATCAATACCCAAATTTGCAAATACGACGGTCTCGCCCCCGTCTATAGCAGCCTGTGCTGCTTCTGTGATGCTCTCTCCTGTCACATAAAATATGGCATTTTCATTTGTTATGGCAGTCTTTACATCTGCCCATGACACCATCGTAAATGATGTCATCGTCAATACTACAGACATAAATGCTGCTAATGTTCTCCGGTATTCATGTCTAATTTTTCTTAAGATTGTTTTCATATTATAATTCCTCCTCTTCTCTATTCTGTCAAACCCTTGTTACTGTCATCGTTCTTAGTTCCTGTCGTACTATCCAGTGCGCCGTCAATTAACTTAAGTAATTCTAACGCGCTCCGGAAATTGCATGTCTTCTGTTCTTCGGCCCATGTCACACTGCCCTGCCAAGTTGCATTCTGTCTATACTTCACATGTACAACAAATGTTGCCTTTTCTCCGGCTTGTTCTGTCACCTGGTTGTTCTCTGCCATCTTTGCTCCATCCCCCCTACATGTTTTCTCTCCATCACTTTTCTGAAAGCTTCTGGACAATGTTGTCGATTGGGGATATCCCAACCGGTCGTATAGTTTCTCCATCTCCATAAGCATCTGACTTGTATCATAAAACAGAATCGCTTCGGGGCTGTACTTGTGGTATAGTCTTCCCATGCCTTCGCCGCAATTAACTTTATCGATACAAATACTAATCAAGTTCGGAGCGGATAAGTTGATCCGAATATCTTCCACAAAGCCACCTTCTTATCATCTTTTTATATAGTATCACTTCTTACTATCTATAATACCAATAGGAGTCTTATTTACGGCATTACTTTTGCATATAAAATAATTTTTTTTACTTTTTTCTTAAAAAAAAGACCCAAACACTTAAGTTTGGATCTTTTTTACTCTCTTATATCGGTTATATCATAATTCACCGTAACCCGGCTCCCACTTTTTTTACTATGGAACGCCTGATTGATTCGGTCGATTACCTTCCGGCTGTCTACCGTATCTGCATCCATCAGCAACGCCAGAAACTGATTTGGACTATATCCGGTATAAGCATCGCCCCTGCGCAGGCTATGTCCGATCGCAGCATCCAGACGTGTAGCGTAACGGAGAAGTGTTTCTCCCTCTTCCAGGGGTTGTTGGTTCTCGTCTACCAGCGTACAGCTCACCATGCAGGCGTTCTTATTCGTCCGTTCCATGATGCGGCTCACCATCTGATAGCAGTCGATAAATCCCGGATAGGTGCAGCGATAAGCACAAGGTTTCCACTCTTCTTCGCTTAAATTAGACATAATGTCCGAAAGAGCTCCGGTCGCATAGTGGAGCTGTCCATTCAGTGCCCTAAACCGCCCCAGCATCGCTTCCGACGGAGGGATTCCCATTTCTTCAAAAAGCATCTCAGTCGCATCCTCATATACTTTCATCGCTTCTTTATAGTGATGCATCGCCATCATACAGTCAATCTGAAGTGTCTGCCACTCTTCAAATGGGTAGATTGCCGTCGCTGCCGTACACAACTGCAGCATCTCTGCGTATTCCCCTGCCTCCTGCATCCGGGCACATGCCTCTTTGAGACAAGCAAAATACAGTTTCTGGTACCTCACAGCGGCGATCGCCACCCACTCTTCCCCTGTAATATCCGGCAAGAATTCTCCCGAGTAACATTTGCAGGCTTCTTTGAACAATGCTAATTGCTCATCCCCCTGTGCATCGAACGCCATCTTGGCTGTTTTCTCAAATTTATGAGCATCTACAACTACAGGAACGCTGCCAATCCACCGATAGATTCCCTTGTCCGTGGATATATACTTTTCTTCCGGCAGTCCTGCTGCCACCAAGAGTTTCTTAAGCCTGAATACCGTGGCATTCAGACTATTCGTTGGGTTTGCACTGTTCTCTCTGCCATACAGTGCTTCCAGAAGTTCTTTCCGGTCGATTCCGTTCTCTCCGGAGTAAAGCAGCAGCAGTAGAAGCTGCATCGCTTTGTTGGAAATACTGCAATTCAGGGATATGGGATCATCGCCATAGGTCAGAAATAGGGCTCCCAGCATATGTACCTGAAGTTTTTTTATCTTCTCTTCTCCTGCCATCATCTTCTGCGTCATCATTACCTCCGTTTAAATGAATTTATGGTAAAAGAATCTGTTTTTGTAGGATCATTCGATTCCGCAATCGAGGTCAGGCAATAGCTGATTCTTACCTTAGATTCAGCCTCTCCCTCTTGAAATATCCGGTCGATTCGCTCGGTTGCGATATGACAGGATTCCTGTGCTGACCCTATGAGCATCACTAAGAACTGGTCGGAGCTGTATCTCGTATATAAGTCACCTTTACGCAAGGCTTTCTTTAGTGCAAAATCCATCTTTTCGGTACATGAAGACGGTATCTTTCTCTCTGCCGGTGATTTTCCCGTCGAATCCATCAAGGTACACAGGATTAGGAAAATCGACTGTCCGGAGCGTTCTATCATCCGTACGATTAGGCGATAGCAGTCTATAAAGTTAGGGTAGGTGCAGTAAAATGCCCCCTCCGTCTTAGCATGCGCTCTCAGACTGTCTTTGATATCGGTAATCGTCCCCGTCTCATAATGAATACGACCGCTCATGGCACGGAATTGAGCCAGTACCTTCTCATAAGGTGACAATCCCAATTCCCGAAAGAATAGATCCGTGGCATCTTCATAGACGCCCAGTGCTTTCTTATATTGTTTCATCGCTATAAGGCTGTCAATCTGCAGAACCTCCCACTCTTCAAAGGGATAGAGGTCGGAAGCTTTCGTACACAGTGCCAGGATATCTTTATAGTCATGCTGCTGTTTCATCCACATACAGGCTTCTTTGATACAAGCGAAGTATAACTTGCGGTACTTTTCCCCTTCCGCTGCCACCCATGCCTCTTCAGACAGCATCGGCAGAAATTCACCGGTATATAATTCACAGGCATACTTAAGCAGACGAATCGACTCTTCCCGGTTCGCTTCCACATCCGTATTCGCTTCCAAAGCTGCATTTGCTGCCACCGTAAATTCATAGGCATCGGTCATCACGGTCGTATCATCCGACCATCGATAGATTCCTTTCTCCGTAGAGATACAATTCTCATCGAAGAATCCGGTTTCTGTCAGGGTCTTACGCAGTCTGAATACGGCAGCACGCAAGCTGTTCGCCGGGTCGGTATTCTCTTCTCTGCCATACAGCCTTTCTAACAACTCGCTTCTGGTGATTCCCTTGTTTCCCTGTTGAAGCAGTAAGATCAGCAGCTGCATCCGTTTCCCGGTAACTTTACAATTTAAAGATATGGGTATTTCCCCAAGCTTCAGAGAGAAGTTACCCAGCATATTCACATACAAGGTTTGATGTTTCATGATTCTCCTCCCCTTTCTGTATTCTATTATAATATAAAGAGTAGCACTTATTTGAGATGAAATCAATAGACTTCGCCTCAAAATGTGCTACCCTGTATAAAACTGCATATTGCAACATTATAGTCGATACATATGATCCATTGGTCCGCTTCCCCTGCCCAGATCAAGTTGAGCACGTAATGCACCGGTGAGGTATTCTTTCGCGCTTCTGATGCTCTCGTCCAGAGTTTTTCCGTCTGCCAGATTGCACGCAATGGCAGAAGACAGCGTACATCCGGTTCCGTGGGTATTGGGATTCTCGATTCGCTCTGATTGGTACCAATGTATTTCGCCGTCTTCATAGAGTAAATCGATGGCATCATTGACCAAATGACCGCCCTTGACCAACACGGCACTGCCTATCTTCTCAGCAATCCTCTGTGCTGCTTTTATCATGTCTTCTTCGTTCTTGATCTCTAATCCGCACAGCGTTTCAGCCTCCGGAATGTTAGGTGTTACCACCGTCCCCAGTGGCAGAAGTTTCGTAATTAATGTTTCCATCGCTAAGTCACAGATCAATCGGCTTCCGCTGGTGGATACCATCACCGGATCTACCACAATGTTTTTTGCCTTGTACTGTATCAGTTTTTCGGCAATTACTTCGATGATTTTCGCATTGGACACCATCCCGATCTTTACCGCATCAGGTTCTATATCTGTAAAAATACAGTCTAACTGATTCGCCACAAATTCCGGTGTGGCCTCCATAATTCCATAGACGCCGGTTGTATTCTGTGCGGTGAGTGCCGTAATCACGCTCATCGCATACATCTTATGCACGGTAATTGTTTTAATATCCGCTTGAATTCCCGCACCGCCGCTGCAGTCGGAACCGGCTATAGTCAAGACCTTTCTCATCATACGTCCCCCCCTGTCACCATTTCTTCTGATAATTTTCGCAATTTTTTACACTCATCTTCAATATCTTCACCGGCAAAGATGGCCGAAACAAGGGCAACCCCATCCACGCCGGTGCCTTGAAGCTGCATGATATTCTGTTTATTGATTCCACCGATGGCCACGATTGGAATGGAAACGGCTTCGCTGATTTCTTTCACGACTTCATGGCTGACCGCATTGGCATCCAACTTTGTGGAAGTAGAGAACACCGCTCCTACCCCTAAGTAATCAGCGCCGTCTTGCTGGGCTTTCACTGCCTGAGGGACGGTCTGGGCAGAAACTCCCAGTATCTTATCGTTGCCGATCATCCGGCGAATATCCGAAGCGTCCATATCATGCTGCCCGATGTGGATGCCATCGGCCCCGCTTTGCAGCGTGACTGAGACATTGTCATTGATTAAAAAAGGCACATGATAGCTCCGGCAAAGTTCTCCGATGGTGATTGCTTCTGCCAAAAATGCCGCTTCGTCCAGTTCTTTCTCCCGCAGCTGGACACAGGTGACGCCGCCTTTTAGCGCTTCTTCTACCTGCATGGCCAGTGTCTTTTCGCCCAACCATGTACGGTCTGTCACGGCATATAGACGCATATCTTTCTCATCGCACTTCATATTTTGCACCGCCTTCTAAGGTCTCACCGGTCAGGTTATAGACTTCATCTATGATGTAATTGCGGTAAGATGCATTACCATCTCGGGGTGATAACCGGTCGTATGCCAGCTCACCGCAGAGTCCCATCGCACATACCGATGCCGCCGTCGCCTCTAAGATATGCCCCGGATTAGCCACCGCATATGCCGCTGTCATCGCACTCAGCATACAGCCTGTGCCCGTAATGTTCGCCATCATAGGATGCCCATTATGAATAATAAATGTATGTTCACAGTCTGAAATGATATCAATTGCACCGGTAATGGCGATGACCGCGCCTGTCTTACCGGAGAATCGTTTGGCAAATTCTATGGTACGATCCAGTGTATCAATATGAACCGTATCGGCTGCATCGGCATCGACACCGTGTGTGGTGCCTTTTCCCAATGCCAGCGCCTTGATCTCTGAAATATTTCCACGAATGACCGCAAATTTTATTTCGTCCAGTAATCGGCATGCCGTCTTGGTACGCAGAGTCGATGCTCCGGCTCCCACCGGATCCAGAATAACCGGGTGCGAGAGCTTATTCGCCGTTTTTCCCGCCAATAGCATAGATGCGATGGTATTCTGATTCAGTGTTCCAATATTAAGATTCAGTCCACCGCAAATAGTGGTGATTTCCTCTACTTCGCTTATATCATCTGCCATAATCGGTGAGGCGCCACACGCCAGCAAGATATTGGCACAGTCGTTCACCGTCACATAGTTTGTGATGTTGTGGATCAGTGGTGTGTGTGTCCTCACATTTTCCAAGCACTTTTTTAATATATCCTTGTCTTCTCTATACATGTCTCTTCCCCTTAAACAGTTTATTTACCATGATACAGATCACAGAAACAATGACCATGACCGGCAGTGTATTGCCCACCGGTGTATCGATATTCATGAATATACGATAAATAATAAACCCTAAAAGCCAGATAGTCAAATTAGTCCCGTTAAATCCTGTGCCCGAATGATCTTTTTTAAGAAGAAAGACATCCGTAATCAATATTGCAATCATCGGTGCAAATACCGAACCGATCAGATACAGGAAACTCTCGAACTGTGTAATCGGGGTGAATACCGCTAATAACATTCCGATGATACAGACTGCCACCGCGGCTACCTTTTCATTGGTTTTCGCCGATATGCTGACGCAGCTGATTCCTGCTGAATACACGTCCAAGAATGTCGTCGTAACCGTTGAAAATATGATGATGATCAGTCCCGCTATCCCCAGTCCCGCCGATACCATGATCTTGGCTATGTCGCTTTCACCGGTAAAGATAGCCGCTCCCATTCCGATCAGATACATCCAACAGCTGCCCACAAAGTATACTGCCGTACTGACTAACGTGGTTGCTTTCTTCTTTTTCGCCGTGCAGGTATAGTCGGAAATGAGTGGAAGCCATGAAAGCGGCATCGCCACGGAAAGTTCTACGGCTGCGCCAAAGCTGAGCCCGGCTCCTGCCCCACCGGTCATCGCGGTCACGCCGCCGAACAGTCCAGTCATATTTCCCCGAAATACCACTACACTCATCACAATCGTAAGTACAAATAATCCGCCCACTGCAACAATGTTGATTTTTCCCAGATTCTTTATTCCGATAAGAATCCAGATAATGATCAGCGTACCAATAATCAATGACCATACCCAGTCACCGCCGATCTTGATTACGGAGCTCGCAGCCGCAGCACCGCTGACGATCATGACCGCCGTCCATCCGACCAGCTGCAGCACATTCAGAGAAGAAAAGAGCAATGCGCCTCTCTCTCCAAAGGAAATTTTCACCGTTTCCATCGCACTTTTCTCTGTTTTAGCCCCAATCAGCCCTGCCAGGTACAGCAAGATACATCCAATCAAATGCCCCAGTATAATCGCCGAACATCCTCTTCCAAATCCCAGCGGTGCTATAAGTGTTCCCGTAAGTATCTCCGCAATCGATATCGCCGCACCGAACCATATCAGCCCATTAGAAAAAATGCTTGTTTCTGTTTTTTGCATGTTGTTCTCCATCCTTGTCTGTAAGTTTTGAATTTCTGTTTTAAACCTATTTTTAACCCTGTTTTTAATACAAAAAAGTAACAACAAAATAGGAGACACCGAAATGGCATCTCCCACTAAAAAGTAATCATCTGTCACTTCCTACGTTGGCATTACCCAAATCAGGTTTAAAGGGTCGAAGTTGATCACTTCCTCTCAGCCTGCACACAAGCTCCCCTGCTTAAATATTATATAATTCACCTCGCCTAGTATATATCCTATAAGAGGTTTTGTCAAGAAATTCGCTCAAACGACGTTTTTCCGAATCTCGGACCATGCTTCATCTGAACCTGTCAGTTCTTTCAGTTCATCACGGGTAAAATGAGCCGTTTTCTTTCTTGCAAAATAGGTTATTACTACTTATACCAAAAAAAGAACCAGTTTACACTGATTCTTCTAGAGGCGACGACCGGAATTGGACCGGTGATAAGGGTGTTGCAGACCCGTGCCTTACCGCTTGGCTACGTCGCCATAGTGACCCCAACGAGATTCGAACTCGTGTTACCGCCGTGAAAGGGCGATGTCTTAACCGCTTGACCATGGGGCCTTACTTTTATATTTTAATACAACAAAACTCCCTGAGTTGGACTCGAACCAACGACACCGCGATTAACAGTCGCGTGCTCTACCAACTGAGCTATCAAGGATTAATAATTATTCTTTCGATAATAATAGCACCTGGTGAAACGCCCGGTGAAACTATAAAAAGATGCAGCATATACATGCACCCATTTATATATGAAAACACATAGGCCTTCAAAACCACATATTGAAAAATCATCCGCTTGTTCTTTTTTTCTATCCAACC
>JAVWRQ010000075.1:2537-8462 GCA_036634775.1 Clostridium sp. | reverse complement strand
GCGTTGGTAAAACGCAGATGAAATTCTTGACAAAAATCTTGCCGCCATGTATACTTAGCTAGCTGATATTTTTTCAGCGATGAGACCAGTCATAAAGTTTCCGCACAGCCGGGGAGTTAGCGGTGCCCTGTACCTGCAATCCGCTATAGCAGGGGTGATGTCTTGCCTAGGGTGTCTTTGTTGTGAAGCTGCCCCTTGTAAGTGACGTTGAAGTCTGGGTCTTGCGCAACAGGAATCTGTGAACCGTGTCAGGGCAGGAATGCAGCAGCACTAAATAGAACCTCTTGTGTGCCGCAAGGTCGCCTGGGCCGAGTTAACTGCGAGGGTAACGTTTGTGATAAGCATTCGAAGCGAGACGTGCGGATTTAATATAATCGATTTATTTTGTTTTAAAAGAGAATGCTGCCTATTTTGCGTGGAGATTTCACACAAAAAGGTGGCTTTTTTATATGAATCTATGATTTCAAAGTACTTCTTAAGCGATTCCCGCTAACTTTTCCTTGCCCATGCAACCCGATTGTATTATAATTACAAAATGGGTGTAGTGTAGCCCGACATTAAAAACAAGGTAAGAGAGATAGAAAGGGTGTGTCATTGGTGAAAAGAATCGGCATGTTAACGAGTGGTGGAGATTGCCAAAGCCTTAATGCAACGATGCGAGGGGTAGCGAAAACTCTGTATAACGCATATGACGACGTAGAGATCATTGGTTTTAACGACGGATATAAAGGTCTGATGTATGCAGATTACCGCATGATGAAGCCATTGGATTTTTCAGGAATATTGACACGCGGTGGTACGATTCTCGGCACGTCCAGACAGCCATTTAAGATGATGGACACACCTGGCGAGAATGGATTTAATAAAGTGGAAGCGATGATCAACACCTATCGCAAACTAAAACTGGAATGCCTCGTCATTCTGGGGGGCAACGGCAGCCAGAAGACAGCCAATCGGCTGAGAGAAGAAGGACTGAATATCGTTTCTCTCCCCAAGACGATTGATAATGACTTGTGGGGAACCGAGATGACCTTTGGTTTTCACAGTGCAGTAGAAGTAGCGACGAATGCAATCGACTGCATTCATACTACGGCAGCTTCCCATGGCCGGGTATTTATAGTCGAAGTGATGGGACACAAGGTCGGCTGGCTGACTCTTTATGCCGGTATGGCCGGCGGGGCAGATATTATTCTGATTCCGGAGATTCCGTATGACATTAACGTGGTAGTGAACGCCATTCAGGGAAGAGTGAAAAATGGAAAGAATTTTACCATTCTGGCCGTTGCGGAAGGTGCTATTTCCAAAGAGGATGCAGCACTTCCTAAAAAATCATTAAAAGAAAAGAAGAAAAGTGGTATAACCTATCCGTCTGTGGCCTACGAACTGGGTGCGCAGATTGAAGAAAAGACAGGGCAGGAGATACGCGTTACCGTTCCCGGACATATGCAGCGTGGCGGCGAGCCATGCCCATACGACCGCGTGCTGGCGACACGTTTAGGAGCAGCCGCGGCCAGGTTGATTCAAAAAGGTGAATATGGCTATATGGTAGCGTTAAAGAACAACCAGATTACCAAAGTTTCGCTGGCCGATGTGGCCGGAAAATTAAAAACAGTAGATCCGTCCAGTGACTTTATCCGAGAAGCGCAATCGGTGGGAATTAGTTTTGGCAATGAATAAAAGGAGCTAAGTAATTATGTCGTACACAGCGTTATACCGCAAATGGCGGCCGGCATCCTTTGAAGAAGTAAAGGGCCAGGATCACATAGTAAAAACACTAAAGAATCAAATCGTGTCGGGCCGTATCGGGCATGCATACTTATTTTGCGGAACCAGAGGAACCGGAAAAACAAGCGTTGCAAAGATATTTGCCAAGGCGGTGAACTGTGAACATCCGGTAGACGGAAGCCCTTGCGGTAACTGCGAGATGTGCAGACGCATCGGCGCGGGTGCCTCTCTTAACGTGGTAGAGATCGATGCTGCGTCGAACAACGGCGTGGAGAATATTCGCGAGATCAGAGAACAGGTTCAGTATCCTCCGACCGAGGGGAATTACCGCGTTTATATTATCGATGAGGTTCATATGCTGTCGATTGGTGCTTTTAATGCGCTGCTTAAGACACTGGAAGAACCGCCGCCTTACGTCATTTTTATTTTGGCAACGACGGAAGTTCACAAGCTTCCGATCACGATCCTTTCACGATGCCAGAGATATGATTTCAAGCGAATTACGATTGATACGATTACAGAACATTTACAGGAACTGATAGAATCAGAGCATATTGATGTAGAAGAACGGGCATTGCGCTATGTGGCGAAGACCGCAGATGGATCGATGCGCGATGCACTCAGTCTTTTGGATCAATGCACCGCATTCCATTTTGGGGAAAAACTGACTTATGATAATGTATTAGAGGTCTTAGGCGCGGTAGACAACGGTGTGTTCAGCAGTCTTTTCAGAGATGTGACAGCGGGAAAGACTACAGACTGTATTTATAAGATAGAAGAGATGATTGTTCAGGGCAGGGAGCTTTCACAGTTTGTTAATGACTTTATCTGGTATATGCGAAACCTGCTGATCCTTAAGACCGCAGAAGATGCAGAAGATATGCTGGATATGTCTACGGATAATTTAAAACTGCTGAAAGAAGAGACTGATTTGACCGATGCAGAGACACTGATGCGCTATATTCGCATCTTTTCCGAGCTTTCGGGACAGCTTCGCTACGCCAGCCAGAAACGAGTGTTGGTAGAGCTGGCATTTATTAAACTCACCAAACCGTCGATGGAGCAGAATATGGACTCACTTCTTCAACGACTTAATATAGTAGAAAGACGTTTGGAAGAACTGCCGGCAGATTTATCTGCTATGGCAGAACTTACAGCCCGGAGCGAGGGCAAACAGGAACTCAAAGAAGAAACCGCTTTATCGGCGCCGGTGGTACTTCCCATGGCTCAATACGAAGACCTCATGCTGATTCGGGGAGAATGGCAGAAGATCGCCAAGCAGATCGGCGGTGCGGCACGTCCGGTTTTGAAAGAGACGGTGGTAGAACCGTCCGGAGAAGGACGCCTTTGCATTGTATGCACAGATATTAATATATTTTCCATTGTGAATCGAGAACAAGTGCTCACCGAGATCAAGCAGTTGGTGGAGCAGAAATACGAGAAAACATTGGATTTTGTAGTACGCTTTAATGAATCTAAGAAACCAATTGCTACCACTTATGTAAGCGATGAAGATTTAAAGGTGATTCATGACGATATTGTATTTGAAGATTAAGATTGCAAAATAAACGAAAATCAGGAGGACGAACACCATGGCAAAACGTGGCGGATTTTCGGGCGGCATGCCCGGCAACATGAATAATTTGATGAAACAGGCGCAGAGGATGCAGCGTCAGATGGAAGAAACAACAAAAGACTTGGAAGACAAAGAATATACGGCAACATCCGGCGGCGGTGCGGTATCTGTGACCGTGTCCGGTAAAAAAGAGGTTGTATCGGTTAAATTATCACAGGAAGTTGTGGATCCGGACGATATTGAGATGCTGGAAGATTTGATTGTGGCAGCCACAAACGAAGCATTTCGTCAGATGGAAGAAGAAAGCAGCTCTGCTATGGCAAAACTGACAGGCGGCCTCGGTGGTCTGGGTGGAGGACTTCCCTTTTAATTATGGATTATTATAGCAGTCAGATCACGAGATTAATTGAAGAATTGTCAAAACTCCCCGGCATTGGAAATAAGTCAGCACAGCGTCTGGCATTTCACATCATTAATATGCCGGAAGAACAGGTAGAACGAATTTCACATGCGATGACAGATGCCAGACATAATGTGCGTTATTGTAAAGAGTGCTTTACCTTGACCGATAAAGACCTTTGCCCGATCTGCAGCAGTGATAAACGAGATCATAAGGTTATTATGGTGGTGGAGAATCCCCGTGATTTGGCAGCTTATGAAAAGACGGGGAAATTCGAAGGCGTATACCATGTACTGCATGGGGCGATATCTCCGATGCTTGGAATCGGTCCCGGCGATATCAAACTAAAAGAACTTATGACACGCCTCCAAGGAGATGTGCAGGAAGTGATCATAGCCACTAATTCCGGTTTGGAAGGTGAGACCACCGCTATGTATATAGGCAAATTGATTAAGCCAACAGGAATCAAAGTGACGAGAATAGCCAGCGGAGTTCCCGTGGGCGGAGATTTGGAATATATTGATGAGGTGACGTTACTCAGAGCTCTTGAGGGACGAACGGAACTGTAACAGAAAAAACACCTGCTGTAAGCAGATGGTTAGGAGACACAAGAGAGATGGATAAGTATGAGTTTAACATTAAAGTCGAACAGATTAAAAAACTGGTAAACAAAGGGGATTATGAAACGGCCATGAAGATAGCCGACACAATCGACTGGAGACGCGTCCGCAGCACCAGTTTATTGACGATGGTGGCTCAGGTCTATGAGAGAAATGAGGAATATCAAGATGCAAAAGATATCTTGCTTCTCGCATTTGAACGGGCACCAATTGGAAAAGGTCTGTTATTCAAATTAACTGATTTGGCACTTCGCGAAGGAAATATTTCGGAAGCGGAAGCTTATTACAGGGAATTCTGTGAGCTATCGGCTGATGACCCCAGACAGAATCTTCTTCGCTATCTGATTCTGGAAGCTAGGAAAGCACCGATTGAACAGTTAGTCAACTCGCTGGAATGCTATTGCCAAGAGGAGCTGGATGAAAAATGGCTTTATAAATTGGCGGAATTGTATAAAGAGTCTAATCGAGATGAAGACTGCGTCAGAATCTGCGATAAGATTATGCTGATGTTTGGTCTCGGTAAATATGTTGACAAGGCGATGGAATTAAAACTTCAATATGCACCTCTTACGACTTATCAGATGGATTTGGTAGAAAACAGAGAGAAGTATGAAGAGAAACTGCGCGCAGTAGAACAAAAGTATGATAACAAACCTCGTCATTCATCGGAGGACGAAGATTTTGATGAATCCTATGATGATGCGGACAGCGATGCCGGTGCTCAGTTGGAAGAGGATCCGGTCGTTAAGATGCAGGAGGCAGCAGCGGAAGAAGATCTGGCAAAAGAGATGTCCCGATTTGAAGCTTATGATGAGGAAGAATCTTCCTCGATCGGAGAGACCAGAATTCTGGGCGATATCCGAGATATCAAACAGCTTCGGGCGGATGATTTTACAAAGCCGACAGCTGAAGCTACTATTGTTACTCATTTTGAAAAAGAGACCGACACGGTCGTAGAAGACTGGGATTTAGAACCGGAAGAAGAATTAAAGAATCATTTGATGATTGAGGCAGAGAATCCGGAAGGCGGTCTGAATCTGGCGTTAGAATCCCTCAAAAAACTTCATAAAGAACTGGGTTCTAAGAATTCCATTGCTAAAATCAGTGGCGAAAATCTGAATAAAAAGGGCGTATTTTCTGTTTCAGATCGACTGGCTGGGAAAGATCTGATTATAGAGCAGGCGGCGAATCTAAATTCAATTACAGTCACAGAACTCAGTGAACTGATGGAACAGGATAATACCGGAATGATCGTAGTCTTAATCGATACGCCTGAACGGATGGAACATCTCCACAACAGCAATCCGGGCTTGGCAGATAAATTCCAGTATATTGGATGTGATCAGACGACGGAAGAAGATTTTTCCGAAGAAGATAAATTAGCTGCTGCAGCGGCAGAGAAAAAACAGCAGGAAGAGATCTTAAGATTGCAGGCAGAGCGCGAAGCGAAAGCAGCCAGAAAGAAATCGGCAGAGCACGAAGCAGAAGAAGCAAAAAGAAAATTGGCAGAGCACGAAGCAGAAGAAGCAAAAAGAAAATTAGCAGAGCGCGAAGCAGAAGAAGCAAAAAGAAAATTGGCAGAGCACGAAGCAGAAGAAGCAAAA
>JAVWRQ010000075.1:0-2437 GCA_036634775.1 Clostridium sp. | reverse complement strand
AGAAAATCGGCAGAGCGCGAAGCAGAAGAAGCAAAAAGAAAATCGGCAGAGCGCGAAGCAGATGATGTCAAACATCGGGAAGAATATGAAGAAGAGATCAAAAGCCGGTCCGAATATGAGACGGAACAGGATGTGGAACCGGAAGAGGATACATTTGACCGCGAACCGAAAGATGACCATGAGATGGATGTGGAAGAATTTGCTCAGTATGCATGCAAATATGCAGCTGAAATCGATTGCAGCATCTCCGGTAAGAGCATGCTGGCCTTATATGAGCGCGCAGAGATGATGGAAGAAGACGGTATTCCACTGACGAAGGCAAATGCCGAAGATTTATTAGAAGACGCAGCCGATAAGGCGGAGAAACATTCATTTGGCGGTTTATTTTCATCTAAGTATGATAAAGATGGCCTGCTTATTTTAAAAGAGAAACATTTTTTTGATTGATGACGGAGGAACAATGTGGCAATCAGACTAATAGCGCTGGACTTAGATGGCACATTACTAACTTCGGATAAGCGCATAACACCTGCCACGAAAAGGGCACTGGAAAGCTGTATAGAAAGAGGCGTCCGAATTGTCATTGCAACCGGTCGAAATATAGCAGATATTCCAAAGGAAATAAAAGAGATTTCGGGTCTGCGCTATGCCATTGCGATTAACGGGGCGATGGTTGCAGACTTGGAAACAGGAGAGATGCTTTTACGGCGCAGTATATTTTGGAAAGATGCGTTGCAGATTATTGACATGCTGCGCTCTTACCCTGCGATGTATGATGCTTATATAGAAGGACTGGGAAAGACCGAATTGCGGTTTTGTGAGACATTGGATCAATATATCCCTAATTTGACAACACGCAGTCTCGTTCGCAGATCCAGAGACGGTATTCCTGATATGTATGAGTATATTGCGAAACATCAATCCATTGTGGATAAGATCAATGTGACATTTAAGGACGAACAAACCAAAGAACAGGTGCACGGACAACTTTTGAATATGAAGCAAATTGTGATTACCTCTTCTGTGCCCAACAACCTGGAATTGAATTTTCATGAAGCTACAAAGGGTAGCGGGTTATCATTTTTGACGAACTATCTACATTTGAAAAAAGAAGAAACGATGGCCTGCGGAGACGAAGGAAATGATTTGGCTATGCTGAAACAAGCCGGCATAGGAGTTGCTATGGGAAATGGGGCAGATTTTGTAAAGCAACAGGCAGATTTTGTCACCACTTCTAACGACGAGGATGGAGTTGCAGCGGTAATCCAACGATTTGTGCTGTGACGGAGATTAAAGAGAAAGAAAAATGGAAAATTGGTTATCAATTGCGGCAGGGATTTTTTTGGCCATTATGATTTTATACGGACACTATAAAGGCTTTATCCGATTAGCAGTTTCAGCAACCGCCTTGATTGTGACGCTTTTTATTGTGCAGACAGCTATGCCACAGGTGACCGGGTTCCTGAAAGATAATACAGGAATCGCCCATGCATTTGAGGTCGGTACGAAGAAGACAGCCGGACTGAATGATGAGACAGAGATTGAACAGCCGGCAGAGCAAAGAAGCCTGATCGAGAATCTAAGCCTTCCGGGACAGCTTAAAAAAGCCCTCTTGGAGAATAATAATAACGAGACCTATCGAATCTTAGGCGTGAAAACATTTAATGAATATGTCACCGGATATTTATCAAACAGCATTATCAATATAGTCGGATTCCTGATTCTATTCGCAATCGTGTTTGCGACACTCCATATTATCGTGAAATGGATGGACTTAGTAGCCAGACTTCCTATTATATGTGGAATCAACAAATTAGCCGGTGCGGCACTTGGTGCAGCGGAGGGAATTTTCTTTTTGTGGCTTTTGTGTTTTTTAGTAACGGCATTGTCGGGAACGCACATAGGCAGAATATTAATTGCCCAGATTGAAAGCAGTACCTGGCTGTCCTTTCTATATAACCATAATATGCTGAGCAGTATCGTGATATTAGCGGTCAAGAATATACTATAGAAAAAGAATCCTGTTTGTGGGATTCTTTTTCTATAGATTAAAAAAAATATATAAAAAAGAATGTATATGTAATTGCAATAATTAAAGATGAAAATATAGAAATTATAAAAATATAAAATAATATCAAAAAATAGAATCACCACAAAATGTAGGAAAAATATGAAAAATATGGCATATATGGTAGGTACGGAATAAGCAGAAAAATTGTTTGAAAAAAGGACGCAAATTTTCTTGACAATCGTGTAGACAAGTGGTATATTCTAATTCCAACGTGTCAGACATGTTGGAAAGCAAAAAAAGAAAATAAAAAAGTTGTTGACAAGCGGCTGAGAAAGTGTTAAACTACTTAAGTTGCTGCTGAAACAACAACGCAGAAACAACACAGAACCTTGAAAATTAAACAGTATGTAAAACCCTGAAAATTCT
>JAVWRQ010000074.1:0-9161 GCA_036634775.1 Clostridium sp. | reverse complement strand
AGGCTCTATGCGGCCTGAAAGGGATTGTGGGTTTATTTAACTGTCAAACTTCCGGCAAAATAAAAAGAAATTATTAAAATGTATTTATTTAAGTACAAAAAGTTGACAAAAATCGTGATTAGTGATATAACTAAAAATTGAAATAGAAGTAGAAAACAAGTAGTTACACCAATGTAAAAAGGAGCTTTAGTTATGAAGCAGAAAAAAATTAAGCTATTGACGATTGAAGATGCAAAGAGATTTGTTGCAACTGCGGAAAAATGTGATTTTGACATTGATGTATTTTATAATCGTATCGTTATTGATGCGAAATCGCTCTTGGGTGTCATGAGCCTGGATCTTACCAAAGTGCTCACAGTGGAGTATAGTGGAGAAAATAGTGATTTTGAGATACTGTTAGAAGATATATCAGCAAAAACGGTAGCCGCATAGAAGATTGTTGCATACAAATCAGTACAGACATAAAAAGGGAGTTGCAGGAAACTGTGATTCCCTTTTTACATAGAGGGAAGTGGCAATGAATATAAAGGGAAAGACGATACGGGTTTCCGTCAGAAATCTGGTGGAGTTTGTACTGCGTTCCGGAGACATTGACAACCGACATACTTCCGGCAGTCAACAGGAAGCCATGCAGGCAGGAAGCCGCCTACATCGTAAAATTCAAAAAAGTATGGGAGCCGATTATCGGGCAGAGGTTTCGCTCAATTATCGTATAGAAGAAGCCGGATTTGAATTTTTAATAGAAGGCAGAGCCGATGGAATCATTGACCATGGAACCGATATTACCATCGATGAAATAAAAGGTGTCTATATGAATCTGGCATCCATGGAAGAACCGGTGGGGATTCATCTGGCTCAGGCGATGTGCTATGGATATTTCTATGGCAGTGAACGAAAGATCTCGGAGATTACACTGCAGATCACCTATTGTAATATCGATACAGAGGAAATTCGCCGGTTTCAAGTAGTCAAGACCATGACAGAACTGGAGCAGTGGTTTACCGGCTTGATTCACGAATATCTGAAATGGGCTGAATATATATACCACAATGATATGAGCCGGGATACCTCTTTAAAACAATTGGAATTTCCATTTCCATATCGGGAAGGACAGCGAAATCTGACCGTTTCTGTGTACCGTACGATTGCAAGAAAACGGAAGTTGTTTATTCAGGCACCCACGGGAATCGGAAAGACACTTTCAACCGTATTTCCGGCATTAAAGGCAATTGGGGAAGGATATGGTGAAAAACTCTTTTATCTGACAGCTAAAACGATTACAAGAGGCGTAGCGGAGGAAGCTTTTGATATCTTAAGACAGGAAGGACTCTATTTTCGTTCTGTTACCATCACTGCCAAGGAAAAACTTTGTTTTTTAGAAAAACCGGAATGTAATCCGGATGCGTGCCCATATGCCAAAGGACATTTTGACCGAGTCAATGACGCTGTCTTTGATATTGTCCATAAAGAATTTGGAATTACCAGAGAAGTGGTTCTTAAATATGCCGGAGAATTTCAGGTGTGCCCGTTTGAATTTTGTTTGGATATCAGTGGATTTGTAGATGGAATTGTCTGTGACTATAACTATGTGTTTGATCCGGATGTGCGGCTGCAGCGATATTTTGGCGATGGGGAAAAAGGGGAATACATTTTTCTGGTGGATGAAGCCCACAACCTGGTTCCCAGAGCCAGAGAGATGTACAGTGCCGTTCTGGTCAAAGAAGATGTCCTGTTGGTTAAAAATATAATAAAGAGCCGCTCTAAAACCTTGACGACTCAATTAGAACGTTTGAACAAGGCACTTTTAGAGATGAAAAGAGAGTGTGAGACCTGTCTGATTTTAGACGATGCGGTTCATCTGGTTTTGATCCTCGCCCCCTTATTTTCTACATTTGAAAAATTCATGGATGAATATAAGGAGTTCGAAAATAGGGAACAGGTGTTGGATTTTTATTTTGCAGTACGCAAATTTTTAAGCATCTATGAACGGGTGGACGAACATTATCGAATCTATGCGGAGTTTCTGGACAATGGGGATTTTTGCGTAAAACTATTGTGCGTGAATCCAATCATCAATATCAAAGAATGTCTGGAACAGGGGAATAGTACGGTGTTTTTTTCGGCAACTATGCTTCCAATTCGCTATTACAGAGAGCTTTTAAGCAACGATCCCGAGGACTATGCTGTATATGTAGATTATCCGTTCGACCGGGCAAATCGCCTCTTATTGGCCGCTTCTGATGTCACCAGTCGCTACACTAGGCGAAATGAGTCGGAATACCGCAAAATACTTTATTATATAGATGAATTGGTTCGGGTAAAAAAAGGAAATTACATTGTTTTTTTCCCATCCTATCAGTATATGAATCAGGTGTATGAACGAATGAAAGAAGAACCCTGCGATTTTACGGTGATGGCTCAAAGTTCTCATATGACGGATGGACAACGGGAAGACTTTCTGCATGAATTTGATGAAGAACGGGATGATTCGTTGGTGGCGTTATGTGTGATGGGCGGACTTTTTTCGGAGGGAATTGATTTAAAAGAGGAACGGCTGATTGGAGTCATTATCGTGGGAACCGGGCTTCCTATGCTCTGTACGGAACAAGAAATTTTAAAAGGATATTTTGATGAAACGGAGCAGGATGGATTTTCTTTTGCCTATCAATACCCGGGGATGAATAAGGTGATGCAGGCGGCCGGACGCCTTATCCGAACCGCACAAGACAGGGGAGTTATTCTCCTATTAGATGATCGCTTTTTAAGACGAGATTATCAGGAACTGTTTCCCAGAGAGTGGGATGATTATAAAAAAGTAACACTTAAGACGCTTCGAAAGGAACTGGAAACCTTTTGGAAATCCTAGAAAATCCTAGGAAATCGATTCTTTTGTCTCTGTCAACTGGTCCATGAACTGTCTGGCAGCCTGCGACACAGGGACTGTTTCATTATGAACAATGACGAGTTGACGAGTAGGGAGTGTTTCTTCTAATTGAAGGATAAACAGTTCCTTATTCTGTTGGGGGATACAAAAATCCGGTACAAAAGCAATACCCAGTCCAATTCGGGCTAAGTCAATCAACAGATCGTTACTGCTGAGTTCAATCTCCGGAACCAGATCCAACTGGTGTTTCTGGAACATAGTGTGAAGAAATTCGCTGGTCGTGCTTTTTCGATCCAGCATAAGAATCGGATAAGTCTGCAGTTCTTTCAGGGTTACGATAGGCCCATTCAAAGGGAAATAAGCCTCGTTGGCTACAAATACATCTGAGAATTCTTTGATGGGTTGAACACTGTGGGTGTTTGACAGACCGGAGTTAGGGTAGTTGGTAATGATAAAATCCACCTGTCCATTTTCCAAGAGTCTGGCACATTCGATGGAAGTGCGGTTGGTGACTTTGATGTGAATACCGGGATACATACTGTGAAAATGACTTAAAAAAGGAATCAGAAAATACCGGCAGATCGTATCACTGGCACCGATACGCAGCTGACCGCCATTTAATGTATTCGCTTCCAGAAGTTGATTTTCCCCTTTTTTAATCAGATTCATAGCAGGCTCAATATGTTTTAACAAAATCTCGCCTTCCGGCGTCAATTGTACCCGCTTCGTACTGCGGATGAATAGGGTTTGATCTAACTTCTTCTCCAGCACTTTAATCGATTGGCTGACAGCGGATTGCGAGATGAAAAGCTGTTTGGATGCTTCTGAAAAACTCAGAGTAGAAGCCACGTGAAAAAATACCTTATATAGTTCATAGTTAATATCCATTATTAGTTCTCCTTATAAATCCTCTTCATAGTAACATAGATACAGCCGGTTTGTAAATCTCTATTTACTATTTACGGTGATTTATGATAAACTATAGGCAGAAAATCATTTGATGGAAAGGACAGGGAATCAATAGAATAATGGCGAAAAAAGAGAATGATACTTTAGTATTTGAACAAAAAGAGAACAGTGAGACCGGAATAAACGAAGATTTTTATAAGATGTATCAGGAAGAGTTGGAAGGCGTTATGCCGTGTACGTTGGAAGAGGAGTCGGTACTGCTTGGAGAAGCGGTCAAAGGGGACAAACAGGCGAAGAAACGCTTAATTGAGGGTAATTTATCAGCGGCAGCTGCGATTGCCGAGGAATATAAAGAAAAAGGACTTCCGATGGGTGATTTGGTGCAAGAGGCAAATATGGCTCTGGTGCTCTTGACCGAAGCATTTACAGGTGGGGACTTTAGACATCAATTAGAAGAAAGTATCCGTGCAGCGATAGAAGATGCACTTTTTATGCAGGATACGGAAGACAAAGTAGAAGAAGAGATGGCTGCCCGAGTGAACGTACTGAAAGATATTTCCACCAGTATGGCAGAGGAATTGGGACGGGAAGCTACTGTAGGGGAATTGGCAGAACGTATGAAGATGACAGAAGATGAAATTAAAGACATTATGAAATTGACATTAGACGCGATGAGCGTAATTGGAGAATAGATCAAGTATGAAGTTATACCTAATACGTCATGGACAGACACAGTGGAATATCGAAGGAAAGATACAGGGAAAAACGGATATTCCATTAAATCAAGTGGGAATCGATCAAGCTAAGCTGCTTTCAGAAGCGATGGGAGAACACTCGGTGAGTGCGATATTTTCCAGCCCGTTAAAAAGAGCTTATGAGACAGCCTGTATCGTAGCATCGAGCAAGAATCTTCCGGTCATTCCGGTCAGCGAATTGGAAGAGGTGGACTTTGGTCTATGGGAAGGTATGACGTGGAACCTGATTAATGAGAAATATCCTGCAGATTTTGCTGCATGGGATAAAAACCCGACCACAAGTACACCTACCGGAGGAGAAACCAGAGAAAGCTGCAGAACACGTTGTGAGCAGGCGATGAATTCGATTCTTTCGACTGCCCGGGGGGACATTGCAATCGTGGCTCACGGAGGTATCCTTGTTTTTGTAGTCGATTTTCTGCTGCGTACCGGGCAGGATAAGAATGAGATGATTGTAAGAAATGCCAGTATCACAACGATAGAGTATCATCGCGATACCGGCACCGGAACCCTTCTTGTTTTAAATGATACCCACCATTTAAAACGTGATTTAAAATCAGATGCACCTGAATCTTCATCAAGAAATATAAATAAGTACTGTTAATAAAAGATATTAGATATATTAATTTTACTAATCTATAGAACTTGTGTATGATTGGGGCAAACAACCAGAGATTAGATGGAGGTACTTATGAGCGTAAAGCGTATTTTTGTGGAGAAAAAACCGGAATTTGCTGTAAGAGCAAAGGAACTTTGTGAAGAAATCAAGAGTTATTTAGGAATTGACACGATAACAGGGGTGCGTGTACTGATTCGTTATGATATTGAAGATATCACGGAAGAGACCTATAAGATGGCATTGAATACCATTTTTTCTGAGCCACCGGTAGATTCCTTATATGAAGAACGTTTTTCGGCGAATGAGAATGACCTGGTCTTTACGGTAGAATACCTGCCCGGTCAGTTTGATCAAAGAGCTGATTCCGCAGAACAGTGTGTCAAGATGTTAAATGCAGAAGAGAACTCAGTCATCAAATCAGCAACGACTTATATCGTGTCAGGTGTCCTTACCGAAGCGCAGAAAGAAGCAATTAAATCTCTGTGCATCAATCCGGTGGATTCCAGAGAGAACAATCGTGAAAAACCGGAAACACTGGTAACATTATTTGAAAAACCGAAAGATGTAGAGATTTTTGATGGCTTCTGTGCGTTTACAGAAGATGCGTTAAAGGAACTTTACACTTCTCTTAATTTAGCCATGACATTTAAAGATTTTGAGCATATTCGGAACTATTTTAAAAATGAAGAAAAACGTGATCCATCCGTAACGGAGATCCGTGTGTTGGATACTTACTGGTCCGATCATTGCCGCCATACTACATTTCAGACCGAATTAAAAGATATCCGTTTTACAAAGGGCGATTATAATGAGCCGATGGAAGCTACTTATAAACAGTATCTCACCGATCGAGAAGTTATTTTTAAAGGCCGCGATGACAAATTTGTATGTTTGATGGATCTTGCACTGATGGCGATGAGAAAATTGCGCAAAGAGGGAAAACTGGAGGATTTGGAAGAATCCGATGAAATCAATGCATGCAGTATTGTAGTTCCTGTTGTGATTGACGGCAAAGCAGAAGAGTGGCTGGTCAACTTTAAGAATGAGACCCATAATCACCCTACTGAGATTGAACCGTTTGGCGGTGCTGCAACTTGTCTGGGCGGTGCAATCCGTGATCCGCTTTCCGGTCGTACCTATGTATGCCAGGCGATGCGTGTGACCGGTGCAGCTGACCCGACCGGACCGATGTCTGAGACACTGCATGGCAAACTTCCACAGAGAAGAATCGTGACGGACGCAGCCCATGGCTACAGTTCTTATGGCAATCAGATCGGTCTTGCTACCGGATATGTAAAAGAAATTTATCATCCTAACTATGTGGCAAAGAGAATGGAAATTGGCGCAGTTATGGCAGCAGCTCCAAGAAATAATGTCATTCGTGAGAATTCCGATCCTGGCGATGTTATCATCCTGATGGGTGGACGCACGGGACGTGACGGTATCGGCGGTGCTACCGGTTCCTCTAAGGTACACACTGAGGAATCCATTGAAGCCTGTGGGGCAGAAGTACAAAAGGGAAATGCTCCGACCGAGAGAAAATTACAGAGATTATTCCGCCGTCCGGAAGTGAGTAAACTGATTAAAAAATGTAATGACTTTGGCGCAGGCGGAGTATCGGTGGCAATTGGTGAATTGGCTGACGGTCTTAAGATTGATTTAGATAAAGTTCCAAAGAAATATGCCGGATTAGACGGAACTGAAATTGCTATTTCAGAATCACAGGAGAGAATGGCAGTTGTAGTAGATGCTAAGGATGTAGATAAGATGCTGGCCTATTCGGCAGAAGAAAATCTGGAAGCAGTTCAGGTAGCGGTAGTTACGGAATCTCCAAGACTGGTTCTGACCTGGAGAGGAAAGACAATCGTAGATTTGAGCCGTGCATTCTTAGATACCAACGGTGCTCATCAGGAGGCTTTAGTCGTAGTAGAAGTACCTTCTAAAGACGGCGATGTATTTGATAGAAAAGAAGTTGGCGACGTAAAAGAAAATTGGTTGAACCTTCTGTCCGGATTAAATGTATGTTCTCAGAAGGGATTAGTGGAGATGTTCGACAGCTCTGTAGGTGCTTCCAGCGTATTCATGCCTTATGGCGGCAAATACCAGCTGACAGAGACTCAGGCGATGATTGCCAAGCTTCCGGTACTGGAAGGCAACTGTGACACGGTAACGATGATGAGCTATGGCTTTGATCCATACCTGTCTACTTGGAGTCCTTATCATGGCGCTGTATATGCTGTGCTTTCTTCTATTGCTAAGATTGTGGCAAATGGAGGCGATTACAAAAAAATCCGCTTTACATTCCAGGAGTATTTCAAACGTATGACAGAGGATCCGACCCGTTGGGGCGCTCCATTCTCCGCACTTCTGGGCGCTTATAATGCACAATTGGGATTTGGACTTCCGTCTATAGGCGGAAAAGACAGTATGTCCGGCACGTTTAATGACGAAGAGCATGGCGAAATCAATGTGCCTCCGACTCTGGTTTCCTTTGCAGTAGATATTTCAGATAAGCAGCATGTTGTAACACCGGAATTTAAAAAAGCCGGCAGTAAGATTGTGCTCTTTACCATTGAAAAAGATCGTTTTGACCTTCCTGTATACGCTCAGGTGATGGACGGATATGAGAAACTGTATAAAGATATGGAAGACGGGAAGATTATTTCCGCTTATGCAGTAGAGGGTCATGGTATCGCTGAAGCCGTTAGCAAGATGGCATTTGGTAATAAGATGGGCGTGAAGATAGAGCATAACCTGGATGCAAGAGATTTCTTTGCACCGGGCTGGGGCAATGTGGTTTGTGAAGTTCCCGATGGAAAAGTAGGCGAACTGTCTATTTCTTACACGGTCATCGGTGAAGTGACAGATCGGAGTATGTTTGAATATGGCAATGTGATCATTACGGTGGATGAGGCATTAAATGCATGGACCAAGACACTGGAGAAGGTATTTCCGACCAAGTCAGATGTAAAAGAGACAGAGGTCAGAGAAGAGATTTATAAAGCGTCTCATGTTTATATCTGTAAGAATAAAGTGGCAAAACCAACTGTATTCATTCCGGTCATGCCCGGAACTAACTGTGAATATGACAGCGCTAAAGCTTTTGAGCGGGCAGGTGCTAATGTAATTACGAAGGTATTTAAGAACCTGAGCGGTTCCGATATCCGTGCATCGATTGCAGAATATAAGGCGGCTATGGAAAAATCCCAAATCATCATGTTCCCAGGTGGATTTTCAGGCGGTGACGAACCAGATGGTTCTGCCAAGTTCTTTGCTACGGTATTTAGAAATGAATATATGAAGGAATCCATTGAGAAACTCCTCAACGAGAAAGACGGATTGATTCTGGGTGTTTGTAACGGTTTCCAGGCTCTGGTCAAACTGGGACTTCTGCCGGATGCCAAGATAGCTCCACAGAGAGCAGATGCACCGACATTGACTACGAATAATATCGGACGTCACATCTCTAAGATGGCTAATATAAAGGTGGTTTCCAACAAATCCCCATGGCTGCAGGAAGCAAAACTGGGCGGTATTTATGTAAATCCACTTTCTCATGGTGAAGGTCGATTTGTGGCAAGTGATGAATGGATTAATAAACTCTATGAGAATGGTCAGGTAGCTACTCAGTATGTGGATGTAAATGGCAATCCTACGATGGATGAGGCGTGGAATCCGAATGGTTCTTATATGGCGATTGAGGGAATTACCAGTGCAGATGGACGTATCCTTGGCAAGATGGGGCATTCGGAACGAATTGGACATTCTACAGCGGTCAATATCTATGGAGATCAGGATATGAGAGTATTTGAATCAGGAGTAGGGTACTTTAAGTAAGGAGTTAGCTGAGAAAATTTGTGGTACGAAGTTCGGGAAGACTGCTAGGTGTCGTGATGGAGAGGTAGAATTCCCTATCTAGTGCGGCTCCAAGCTCCTCGAAATGCATTTCTAAAAGTAAAAGTGGTGAAAAAGACGGTATCGGGGCAATCGCGAG
>JAVWRQ010000073.1:0-9240 GCA_036634775.1 Clostridium sp. | reverse complement strand
GATTTTATTATAAGCCGTTTGACTGTGGTTCGTCAACTTACGATATTCTTTCGAAATTCTAACCGCGAGCTCAAAAAGGAGCCGTACACGACTGTTTCGCATACCGCTCCATCTCTTTGAATATTCGGTTCATCGTTACTGTGACACCCGGCAGACCGTGAATTCACGATAAGCCGTAATCGTCCTGTAATATCCACATAAGTACCGATTCAGTTCCTCGTCAAATGTATCTACCAGCATCGCCTGTCCATGCAGCTCCGATATCTTCGTCTTCGTCGCCAGTATCACGATATTTTCCTTACCCACTTCTTTAATCACTTCCGGTGTCAGCTGCTGATTTCCACGGCCAAACAGATATCCCTGTCCCCCCGTGACCGTGACAATCAGCTTTGTCCTCTTGCCTTTTATGTACTTAAGTATCTCGGCACCGTATAAATCAGCGGCAATCAATTGTCTATTATAGATAAGATCCACACCAATCAGCGTATTCTCCAGATTCAGAAGGTACATGATTCCTCTTGTTGTAGTGCCTGCTCCGATGAGGTAATACACATCCGGTTCCATCTCCTCTATCACTTCATGGGCGATGGATTCAATCGCCGCAATATCAGAAAGAGGGGTCGGCGCTTTTCGATTCTGAAGCAGCGCCTTTTCGATTGGAACGGATAAATAGCCATAAAGTCTGGTATTGATAATTTCCTGTCGATACAAATCTTCGTCAATATCTAAGACTTCTTCATCTTTTGTCTTGTTGATCTTACCGGTGAGCCACAGCAGTGCCAGAGCACCGGCACTTTTGGGATTCTTTGCATAGACGGGAGAATGAATCTTCACTCCTGCCGGAATACCCAGTGCAGCGGTTCCGATTCCCAAGGCCCGATATATATCTCTGGCCGTTCCATCGCCTCCGGCAAATAAAATCAAGTCTGTCTGTTCTGATTTCAGCTGCTCTGCCAGCGACACGGTGTCGGATTCTGTGCTTCGCATCCACCGGTCAGGATAAGCTGCCATATCGTCGGATAAAACTTCTGGCTCCGGTCTGGTCAGCAGGGTCGTAGTAAATCCCATAGACTGTGCCAGATCTCCCCCCATCGCTCCGGAGTAAGTGAGAATCTCCAGATGCTCTTTTATGGGCAGCAGTTCCGTGAGTGCGGTCTGGGTTCGGTCTCCGGCACGAGGAACAGCACCCCTCAAGAGTGCTGTTTCTACCATATGATCGGTACCTTTTAAGCCGACACTTCCCCCCATCCCTGCGATGGGGTTAATGATTAGTCCTAATTTCTTCATGTCAGTCCCTGCTTTCTAAAACGAACAGGTCAATTATTTGTCACACTTTTTTAAGTAAGTTTTCCATGAAAGTGCCCATGTAGCCTGATCATCCATACCCGATTCATCTACCTGATGGGTAACACTTCTGTGTGGTGCCGTTCTGATTACCTCAGGATTATCGTGAGCTTCTTTAAATACATATTTCAGTGTTTCGATGTATTCGTCAATATCCTTCTTAGACGGTGTTTCCGTCGGTTCCAGAGTCATCGGCTCAGGAAGGTAGAATGGATGGTGAGAAGTCCAGTAATGCATACCAAAGTCCATCATACGGCGCTGAATATCCAAGGTGCCGATTCCGGTCTCTTTTTCAAGTTTCTCCAGGCAATAGCGAGCCTGCTCGATTCTCTGGTTGTTTCCATCCTGATAGAAAGCAGAAACGTCCGGAAGCTCCATCAGTTTTTTGAACATATAGTTATTATTCAAAACTGCGGTCTTTGCTACCTGATATAAACCTTCGGCACCTAAGCTGCGAATCCAGCAATATGCTTTTAAGATAACAGGAGCAACTCCGTACCACTCTCTTACTTTGCCAACTGCACTTGCATTATTACATATCTCATAATTCAGGAAATAGTTCTGTCCGTCAAAATCTACGATAGGAGCCGGCAGGTACTGTACCAGTTCTTTGCTTACGCCGGTAGCGCCACAAGCCGGGCCTCCACAGCCGTGAGGAGTTGAGAATGTCTTATGTAAGTTAAAGAAGCACATATCAAATCCGGCATCTCTGGCTCTTGTTACACCCAGAAGACCATTGGCATTTGCCTGGTCATAGGCACAAAGACCACCGATAGAATGAATATAATCTACAAATTCGGTCACATGGCCATTATATACGCCGGTGTCTTCCGGATTTGCCACGATATAACCTGCCGTTTTACTCGAAACGGCTGCTTTTAACTGCTCTAAATCAGGAACGCCTGTAATAGGATCCGGCTGCAGATAAACAATCTTGAATCCGGCTACTGCCGGTGCTGCTGCATCTGACGGGTGGGAATAGATTGTTGTAATAATCTCGTCTCTGTCTTCGCCTTTATCTTTAAAATAAGAGCGAATTACGGAAGCCATGGTAAGAATACCCTGGGAACCGCCACTTGGCTGGAATGTGAAATGATCCATACCCGAGATTTCCGCCATATATTTATCGGTCTCGTGAAAAATCTTCAACATGCCCTGAACCGTGCTCACATCCTGAAGTGGATGGTATTCACGAATCAGTTTTGCCAGTTCTTCGTTGATTTTCGGACTATATTTTACAGTACAGGTACCCTGCCCGATCTCAATATTCACATCGGCGCCCAGTGTCTGCTGTGCCAGTCTTGCATAGTGTCTGAGCACACGGCTCTGAGACATCTCAGGAAGATTTAATACTGTGCTTCTTGCCATTCCTTTCGGAAGTGCCGCAACGCCCTCTACTTCTTTTAATACCTCTTCGTCTGCCTCGGCAACTAAAATTCCTCGTTCACCGGGAGTGCTTAACTCATAAATAATCGGTTCATCCCATTTTGCCTGATGAAATTTTGTTCTGACCTTTTCTGATCTATCTATTCTCTTCACAATATCATTCCTTTCCGCAACTTATTTGGTAACTTCTGCAAGTGCTGCAACTAAAGCGTCCAGATCTTCTTTCGTGTGAATCTCTGTCACGCAGTAAAGAGCCGACTGTCCCAGTTCTTTAAAGTCCTCTGACAGATCTTTTCCACCGAAAATGCCTTTACCCAGCAATGCTTTATTAATTTGTTCCACTGTTTTTCCTGTTGCCGAGAAATCCACTACAAATTCTTTAAAGAATACGCTTCCAAAAGGATTGACTGTCACATTTGGAATTTTGTTGATGTTCTTAGCTGCATACTGAGCATTGGACATAATCGTCTGTCCAACTTCTTCCATGCCTTTAGGTCCCATCGTCGCCAGATAAACACCGGCTGTGATTCCCCACAGTCCTGCCTGTGTACCTACATATTCCTTGCCATGTTCTCTGTGATGACCAAAAGAAGTTCTGTCATAAGCCACATCGCCGAAACCATATTCGCCCGGTTCAGAAGTTGGTGCAAGACCAAATAATCGGGATGGGAATTCCATAACAAATTTCTCTTCATCTCTGGTTGCCATAAATCCGGCTTGACCGCCGCCATAGTTCATATGGATACCCAGTGGCTGTAAATCACCGCAGACAATATCAGCACCATATGTAGGTGGTGTCGCCAGAACACCCAGAGAAATCGGGTCGATTCCCACAAGGCTCAAACCGCCATTTGCATGTACCAAGTCAGAAATAACCTGGCCATTTGTCTCGATTACACCTAAGTAGTTCGGGTTCTCAAAATAAATACCGATTGTATCTCCTGTTAATTTCGCCTTTAAGTCATCTAAATCAATCAGACCTTTTTCATTACACATTACTGTCTTAAATTGAATGCAGCACTCTGCATAATTCTTCATCACCTGAAGTTTCTCCGGGTCAATAATCTCCGGAACCAATACAACTGAGCGATTCGTAATTCTCTGTGCCATACGAACGGTTGTTGCTGCTGCCTGAGACCAGTCCATCGTCGGTACATTCACTACGTCCATATCTACCAGTTCTGCTACCATACTGGCATATTCAAATAATGACTGAAAACGACCTTCGTCGTTATATGGCTCGCCGCCGTAACCGGTCAGGAACTCGCCTTTTCCATTAATCTCATCGCAGATAGCCGGAACATAGTGCTGCCAGCATCCTGCGCCTAAAAAGTTCAGGTTTTTATTGCAGTCAATATCTTTTGATAAAAGTTTCTCAACATGTCTTTTTAATTCTGATTCCGATTTAAGTGCCTTCGGCAGGTTCATATTCTCTTTTAATTTGAGCATCTCCGGAACATTCTTGTGAAGTTCTTCTAAAGAACTCATTCCGATTTCTCTAAGCATCTCTTCCTGAATGGCCGGAACAGAGTTTGGTATATAAGGATGACTTTCAAATCCTTTCATGTGCTTCATTTCCTCCTTTATATGAATATATCTTTTTAAGCAATTCCGCCGCCGTCTACTACTAATGTCGCGCCGGTAATCCAGCTTGCCAGATCACTTGCCAGGAACAATACCGTATTTGCAATATCTTCCGGCATACCGATTCTTGCCAGTGGTCTGCTTGTGCCGCAGTCTTTCAGATATGCATCCTGATCCTTAGCCTCTTTTACAAGACCGGTCTGAACACCTTCGTCACGGAGCATCGCTGTATCGGTATCTCCCGGGTTCACGCTGTTGACGCGAATGTTCTGTGGACCATGGTCAATAGCCATCGCTCTGGTGACATTAACGATTCCGCCCTTTACTGCACAGTAAGCGGCTGCTAAATCTCCGCCCTTAATTCCCCAACCGGAACCGGTGTTAATAATACTTCCGCCACCATTAGCTGCCATCACCGGAATAACATGTTTAGAGAACAGGAACAATCCCTTTAATCCTACATCCAATACAAAATCCCATTCCTTTTCGGTAAGATCTGCAATTGTTTTTCTTACGGTAACACCGGCATTATTATGAAGAATACCGATAGGACCGTATTTCGCTACTACATTATTAACGGTTTCCTCTACCTGTGCTTCATTCGTAACATCACAGCGGTAAAAAGTGACATCTCTGCCTGCTTTTCTAAGTTCCTCTGCTTTTTCTTCTCCTTTAGGGCTGATATCTACCATAGCAACCTTTGCGCCGTATGCTGTTAAAATCTCCACTACACCTAAACCGATTCCTGAGCTTCCGCCCGTAACGATTGCCACTTTGCCTGTCAGATCTAATGGGTTTTTCTTCTCGATCATTTTTTATCCTCCTTAAATTTGCTTTTAACTGTTATGTTTAATTATAGAGCAAGATTGATGCCAGAATATTTAAATATCACATATATTTTTATTTTTATTTGCTTATTTATTTTATTGCAGAAAAGTTCCTGTGTTTCTGTCCATTTTACTTTCTTAATCTGGACGATTCTCAACATGTTCCTCTCGATTCAAAACCTTATTTTATAAAAGTCTCACTATGTTGACAGGAATCTGCCGCCTATGATTGCCACATGTCAACTGTTTGTCACTATTGTCATAATTGCCATTATTGTCATTTGTATCATTGCCATTCCTAAAAACCTGTGTTATAATTTCCTTAGTTATAGATATTTTCAATACTGTTTTGTAACCGCATTGCTTTTATATTTCATATGAGGAGATAAATGTGAATAATCTGGAAGAAATCAGGCCTTCTGTCGAACGGCTCGTCAGCGCAATTGCTAACTCTTTGAATCTGGAAGTCGCAATATTTGGCAGTGACAGCCAGTTATTTTTCTGTACTCCTACCTATTTAAAGAAAAAAGGAAATATCGTTCATACTCCATTTATCAGGGATGTCATCTTGAGCGGCAGTGTCCTGGTCAATACGCCCGGAGAGATGCCGTCCTGTATCGGCTGCCGTTTTAAAGACCACTGTCCTTCCACAATTGAAGTACTTTGCTGTATTCGTGCCGGTACCGATATCGTAGGTGTTGCCGACTTCACGTCCTTTACCAAAGAAGGACAGCGGCGTATCAGCGAAAACACCGAGGTTTACCTAAATGCAATTACGGAACTGGCTACTCTGATTGGTGAATATGTGTTAAATAAAACCGGCAATATCAATTCTGCCAACATGGATCACCTGATTACCGGAGCGATGGAGATATGCAGCCAGCCGCTCCTGCTTACCGATCCCCACGGGATTATCTTGCAGTACAATCGAATGGCCGATTCCGTATTAAAATTCTGTGATACTTCTTCCGCCTCTCTGTGGCAGCTTTTCCCCCGAGATATCGTGGAGAAGATTACTACCGGAAATGATTTATATGAAAAACCTGTCATGATTGGAAAGATGGAAACAAAAGTAACAACCAGGACCATCACCGTAGATGACCAGAATAACGCTATCTTTGTGCGATTGTCCGATGAGATTTATGAACCGGCTTCCGACGCCGGATTCTTTGTGGATCTCAAGGGAGAAAGTCCGGAGATGGAAACCATGCGCCGTCTAATCAAACGGGTAAGTAGCAGTCCGACGCCGCTTCTAATCACGGGAGAAACCGGAACCGGTAAAGAGCTGGTAGCCAGGGCGATTCACGAGCAGAGTTCTCGAAACAAATATCCATTTGTAGCGATCAACTGTTCCAGTATACCTGAAAATCTGTTTGAAAGCGAGCTGTTCGGCTATGATGAAGGTTCCTTTACCGGTGCTAAAAAGGGTGGAAAAGTTGGAAAGATTGAGTTGGCTCAAGGTGGAACCTTGTTTCTGGATGAATTAGGGGAGATGCCACTGGCTGCCCAGCCAAAGCTTTTACGGGTTCTGCAGGAATATGAATTAGAACGTGTTGGTTCTAATAAGAAGGTTCAACTGGATATCCGAATTATTACCGCTACTAATAAGAAGTTGACCGACATGATTGCCGCCGGGAAGTTTCGTGAAGACTTATTTTACCGAATCAGTGTCATCAATATCAAACTTCCACCTTTGAGAAGCAGAAAAGGTGACATTATGCCTATTGCTCTCAATTACCTGGAGAAGCTCAAGACTAAGATAGACACTCCTTTAACAAATATTTCAGAAGAAGTCATTGCTTTATTCTTAGATTACAGCTGGCCCGGTAATGTACGGGAGCTTCAGAATGTAATGGAACATGCCGCCAACCTCTGCGACAGCGATACGATGATGTGTTCCGATCTGCCGGAATCGATGCTGAACAACCTGCATTCCGAGCCGGTCAAACCGGTCTTTCCTGTTTCTGCCGATACCCAAGAGAAAGATCTGCGCGAACTTTTAGGAAAATATGGTTACACCCTAGAAGGGAAAAAACAGATTGCTTTACAGTTGGGAATCAGTCTTAGGACACTTTATCGCAAGATTGATAAGCTATCGCTGTGACTTTTTATCATATTAAAGTATTTTGACAAATATTGCCACATCCGTTTTGGCTTGGCACTGAAATGACACCGAGTTGTCAATCAATTCTTATTTATTTTTAGCTTATTAAATTCAAAGCGTTTTTTTCGACCTCCACTTTTAATGGTGCCCTCGGAAAGAGCGCTTTTTCAATTACTTCTAACTTATTTGTCTTTTTTTATAATAATTTTGTGAAAAACTCATAGTTGGCATATAACTTGCTCTTAATACTTAGTATCAAACCAGACAAAGGGGGATATTAAATGGAAACAAATTTTGGTATTTTAGCACTCGTTCCACCCGTCGTTGCAATAGGCCTGTGTTTTGCTACAAAGCAGGTACTTATTTCACTATTTGCAGGACTTTTCGCCGGTTCCTTGATCATCAGTAACTGGAATCCGCTGAGCGCATCGGCACACGCACTTAATGCGATCGCGGTGAACATGTCAGGAAATATTATTTTACTTTTATTCACCTTATTCATGGGTGTAGGTATCTCATTCATTTGGAAGCTGGGAGGAAGCTTCGCATTGGCAGAAGCCGCAAAAAAACGTTTTAGAAAAAGGCGTTCTGTCTGTTTAGGTACATGGGGACTGGGCATGGTCTGTTCCGTTAATGACTGTTTAGTTGCAGCTGTAGACGGCAACGTATTCCGTGACATCTGTAAAGATTACAGAATTTCATCTGAGAAGTTTTCTTATGTATTGGATTCTACCGCAGCACCTGCAGCAGCACTTTTCATCTCCGACTGGATTGCTTATCAGATTGGTATGATCGGGCAGGGGTTGGATGCTGCCGGCATTACTACGATTACCCCGATGGGAGCTTATATCAAGAGTCTTCCATTCAATATGTACTCCATCTTTACTTTACTTTTCGTTGGTATGTTAATGTACACCGGCCGTGATTACGGTCCTATGTTGAAGGCAGAAGTTCGCGCCCTGACAACCGGCGAATATAACAAACCCGGTGCAAAACCAATGCTTGACGTAGGTAATGAATTAGGCGAGCCGAAACGTACAAAACCAATGATCAAATCGTTTGTACTTCCTATCGCTACTGCTTTCATCATCATTATCGCCGGTATCCTTTACACCGGTATGACCAATCCGGCCAGAGTCGGCACAGGTATCATGTCTATCTTAGATGCATGTGATGCACAGCTGGCACTTTACTGGGGTTCCTTTGGTATGGCTGTTATGGGTATCATCATCGCCCTGGTCAGCAAAATCATGACATTTGAAGAAACCATGAGTACCATTGTTGATGGTTTCAAATTAATGGCTTTAACCGGTGCGATTCTGGTTATGGCGTGGTCTCTTGCCAGCGTAACAAAGAGCATGGGATTAGGCGATTTCGTAGCTCACTATATCGGTAACAGTATTCCGGTTGGTTTTCTTCCGGTTCTGGTTCTGGGCTGTTCTATTCTGGTTGCCTTTGCTACCGGTACTTCATGGGGAACCATGGCCATCATGACACCTCTTGCAATCCAGCTGGGCTATATGCTCACAGGCGATGTCAACTTCTCTGTTGGTATGTGTGGTGCTGTATTATCCGGCGCTATCTTAGGCGATCATGCATCTCCTGTATCCGATACCACCGTTATGGCATCCATTTTCTCCGGTGCCGACCATATCGACCACGTTGCCACGCAGCTTCCTTACGCACTGACGGTAGGCGGAGTAATTGCAGTGATGTACCTCATCTTTGGCTTCACAAGAGTATCCCCATTCATATTGCTTCCGATTGGTATTGCAATCCTGTTCGTTCTGCAGATTGTATTACATAAATACTATATGAAGAAGTATAATATTGATCCGGGTTACACAAAATTCATGACAGAAGATCACGAACCAATGGCTTTAAAGGGATAATATATCCATGGCAGGTGACTGTCATATCCACAGATGGCAAGATCTTGAATTAACTAAATGCAGCAGACATCACAATTAAATGTGCATGGCTGCTGCATTTTTT
>JAVWRQ010000072.1:0-9393 GCA_036634775.1 Clostridium sp. | reverse complement strand
CATCTTTATCTCACCTAACCGATAAGAGTATAGCACTTTCTCCTTCACTGTCTTTCTTGTGATTTGTGACAGAGCCCTCTCATAGTAATCCAACTGGGTCTTATAGCGTTTGATCAGTGTTTCTTTATCCTCTGCATAATCGGTCTTGTAGTCGACTAGCACCAGTTCTCCATCTTCTTCAAAATAAACATCAATAATTCCCTGAATCAACACTAATTCATCGGAATCCCAAGCTCCCATCTCTCTGGCAGGAATTCCCATAACAAACTGCTTTTCTCTATATAAATGTCCGGATTTTTCGGCATCTGCTGCTCTTTTTCCCAAATCACTGTGCAAAAAACGATATAGATCTCCCGCCGCCACCAAGTTTCGTGCTTCGCCGGTCATCGTTCCGTCTGTCACAAGAGTATCCAAGGCGTCGACTACATCTTGCTCATCTGTGATTTTGTCAAATGGCAGCAGCTCCATGGCACGGTGATAAGCGGTACCTCTTGTAGCACCGCCTTTCTCCTTCTTCTGTGCTTCCATAAAATCAGGCAAGGTCGGAATCAGTTCCGGTAAGATAGCATCATCCCCATCTTCTGCTATTCCACCTTCTTTTTTCAGTTCCGATACCGACATCTTTGTATTCAAGATTACATCGTCCGCATAGGGGTAAGTATAATCAAATGATGCTTGTAAAATCGTGCGATAATTCGAATCATAAATGCGATCCGTGTCAAAGTCCAGAAGTTCTGCTTTGGAATATTTACGGGAAACCTGTTCCTCTATCTCATTTCCCAGAAGTTCCTCTGCCTGAACATTCTGCACGGCAATGCGGCTGCCGGAAGAAGATAACGTCATAAGTACCCAGTCCAAGTAGGAAGAAGCCAAGGTCAGCGTCGTAAATGGTATCTTTCTTCCATTTTCCGAAGCCCTCTTCCATTTTCCAATCTTGGTATCCATATTTCGTCCGGAAGCCGTTAAAATCAATTTTTCCTTTGCTCTTGTCATCGCCACGTAAAGAACTCGCAGCTCCTCTCCCAATGCCTCCAGTTCCATTCTTCGTTTCATCACATTTTTCTTAAGTGTCGCACCCTTTAGCCGCTTCTCGGCATCCAGATAATCGGTAGCAATTCCAAATTCCGAGTCAATGAGAAGTTTTCCTCTGGTATCCTGGCGGTTGAATAACTTTCCCATGCCTGCAATCATAACAATCGGAAATTCCAATCCTTTACTTTTATGAATACTCATAATCCGCACCGTATTTCCCTGTTCGCCCACGACCGATGCCTCTCCAAAATCCGTATTATATTTCTTCAGACGTTCAATATATTTGATAAAATGAAAGACACCGCGATAGCTGGTTGCCTCATATGCTGCTGCTTTTTCCACCAGCATATCCAGATTTGCCTGCCTCACTTCCCCTGCCGGCATCGCCGATACATAGTCATAATAACCGGTTTTATCAAATATTCGATATAAAAGCTCATGAAGCGGTAAGTAGACCGCGGCCTGACGCAGTTCCTCCAAAAGAGACAACACATGGTTCAACTTTTGAACCATCTCATATTGTGCATCCGAATCCTCTGCAAAATGCTTTACCGCCTCATAGAGTCCACCATTTCTCCCACGTTTGTCTCTCTGCTTACTCTGAGCTGTAATATGAGCCAGTTCTGCATCGGTTACCCTGCCAAAAGATGACTTTAATACAGCGGCCAGTGGAATATCCTGCATCGGATTATCCAGCACCGCCAATAAATTTAACATGGTATTTACTTCCGGCGTGTCGAAATATCCGGTTCTGGATTCGGCAAAAGCGGGAATTCCCCGATGGGACAGCACCTCTGTAAAGCTCTCTGCCCAACCGCTGACGCTGCGAAGTAAAATTACAATATCGCCAAATTCAGCTCGCCTATAGCACTCTTTCTCTTTATCCCAGATCGTCACTCCATCCCGTTCATCCGTCAATGCCCTGATTTTATCCGCAATCATCGCCGCTTCTAATTCTCTGGTGGTATAATCGGCGATATCCTCATCCAAATTCCCCAGTATACTTTCACCGGTATTCAATAAAAGCATCTCCGTTCCAAGTTCCCCCGGGTTCTCACGAGGTTCAAATACAGCTCCGGGATGCAGTGCCGTTTCTTCTGTGTACTCGATATCGCCCAGTTTCTCTGTCATGATCTGCCTAAATACATCGTTAATACTCTCCAGAACCAAATCTCGGCTTCGGAAGTTCTGATGCAGTTCTATCTTCTGATAGTCACTGTCCTCTGATGAATAAGAGTGGTATTTCTCCAGAAAGAGTTCCGGTCTGGCCAGTCGAAACTTATAGATACTCTGCTTTACATCCCCTACCATAAATACATTCGGGTGGCCAAAACGCTCTCCCGATATCGCAGTAATGAGTGCCTCTTGCACCAGATTACTGTCCTGATATTCATCTACCAGAATCTCATCATACTGACTGCTGATTTCATCGGCTACCGCACTTGGCTCATGCTTTTCTCCTAATAGGATTTCCAGTGCAAAATGCTCTAGGTCATTAAAATCCACCACATTTTTTTCCTGTTTTTTCTGACGAAAACGACCGGAATACTCTTCTGCCAGTTCCAGAAGTGTGAAAATCGCTTCTTTGCTCTCTTCCATATCACTTAGCATCTGTTCCGGTGTCTCAAAGAGATATTGATCAGTCAGTTTTTCTACCGCTTTTTTTATCTGTTTCCGATCGTCGGCCACCGCTTCTTTCTTTGCCATATCCACCGTGTCATCCTTGCTGCGAATCGATGCCAATCTGGAAAACACGATTTTTCCGGCTGCCGCTGTCAATGCTTCATATGTATTTACCCTAGTCAGCGGCTCGATCTGTTCCAGATCTTCGCAGATCATCGGAAGGTATGCCTTGGGGCCGTCTTCTTCTTTGCAAAGTTTTACCGTTTCACTCAGCTGAGTGATCCACTCATTAGCCTGCGTCCGCACATCCTGTAGCAAAAACTGCATCCACCTCGTTTGATCCAGTTCCTCTATCGTCCCCTGTTCCAGTTCTTTTCTGCATTCAGCCAGCCATTCCTCAGGCCATGGATTACTTTGAGAAAATGTATACACCTGCATGATGTAATCAGCGATTCCTCCATCGGTTTTCCCAATGGCATAGGTATCTACAAAGCGTTCAAAACGCTCGCCTCCATTTTCATAGTAATCTTCCAGGAGTGATTCCATCACATCCGATTTTAACAGTAACATCTCACCTTCATCCGCTACACGAAAGGCAGGGTCAATATCCAAACAGTCAAAGTATTCCCGTAGAATATGCAGACAGAAACTGTCAATCGTCGTAATCTGGGCATACTGCACCATGACCGCCTGCTGCTGCAGATGAGCATCTTCAGGATGTTCCTCAAGTTTTTTCTCTATGGCCATCTGAATCCGCTCTCGCATCTCAGATGCCGCTGCTTTTGTAAATGTCATGACAAGTAATCGGTCAATGTCGGCCGGATGTTCCCGGTTCGAAATCATCCGAATAATCCGTTCTACCAGCACGGCAGTCTTTCCACTTCCCGCTGCTGCCGAAACCAGAAGGTTTCGATCATGACTTTCAATAACCTGTTTCTGTTCTTTTGTCCAGTTAAATCCCATGGTGATCGGCCTCCTGTCCTGATATGACATCCTCTGTCTCTACCTCTTCCGAATGATCTTCCGGCATAATTTCCTGCCACACTTCTTCCGGCTTTAACTTTTTAAAACGGCGATATCCATATCCTTCTGTCTTCAAATCAAACCCACAGACACTGTGGTATGGGCAGTAATCGCAGGCCGCCTGCGTTCCTTTTTTATAGGGATCGACAGCAATTCTTCCATCCAGAATCTCCCTCCCCATATTTTTCAATTTTTGATTGACAAATCCCCGAATTGACTCAAATTGCCGTTCCATCGCTACGGATGATTTTGCATCCTGAACCACTCCATCTTTCATCGTGACGGGAATCACATTTGATTCCTTTTCCATCCCATGGTCCAGATGACGAATGATATCTTCCCTGTTATTCACCAGACCGTTCATGCGAAGCTGCTTTAAAATCGCAAATTTAACTGCATCTTCGTCTGCCATGTCTCTTTTATCCACCATGGGATCCGAGATATTGTAATAGAAAATCCCAGCCGGTATCACCTTCTGATTGGGATGACTGCGCTGCTCTTTCTCTAACGCCGCATCCATATAGACCACCAACTGCATCTGCAGTCCGTAGTAAACTTCCGTCAAATCAAACTGTTTTTTACCTGTTTTATAATCAATGATCTTTAAATACAGGCAGTCCCCGTCTTCACAGAGATCAATACGGTCAATTCTGCCTCTCAGATGGATCGCTTCCTCATCGGAAATCGGAATCTTCATCGCTTTTAGATTGTCATCCGGAGTAAAGGAAACCTCAAATCCATTTGGTTCAAAATCGCCCTGTTTAATCTGTTCAATTAATGCCCATATCGTTCGGTCTGTAATGTGGCAGACCTTTTTCTCCAGATATCGATTGCGAGCCGAATCTTTTAAAATTGTATTGCCATATTCTTCAGAAACCTGTGCTACGCAGGATTTTACCATGTTTTTACGTTCCAACTCAGGCAATTCCCGAAAAGACCGTTTTTCTTCCTGCATTTGTTTGAAAAAGCGATCAATTGAGCTGTGAAACAGATTACCGATATCTACTGCTGCCAGTTCATACACCGGCCGTTCTTTCAGTTCCAACCCATAAGACAAGAAATGTGCATAGGCACAGGAAGCATATTGTTCCATTCGGGTAACACTTCCCTGCAGAATCGCACTATAGATTTCCCTTGCTGCCGTACGGCCAATGCCATGGTCTTCATAGGTGTAAAATGCAGCTTCCACCAAATGAGATACCTCATCCCGATAGACTTCCGACCGAAAAAAGAAACTGAACAGCTCTAGGAAATGTTCATTTTTTGACATCGTTCCATATTCTTTCAATCCCTTAATCAGCTGTTTCTTTCCCAGTGGGATTGCCCACGGTACCATGCAGTCTTTTGGTATCTCTGTAACCGAAAGGGTGGGAAACAGCTTCTTTACCTGACCGATCAATCCGGACGGCCGCAGACTCTTTCCTTCCGAGGTCATTGAGGAATAGGATAAGTATAGTTTGTCCGATGGTTTGCACATCACTAAATATAAGTATAGGCGCTGCAAAAAGCCTTCTTCCCTGGCCGTCGGTGCCAATTCCACCTGATGGTCTTTTAATCGTTTGCGCTCCGTCTCCGTCAGAATTCCTCCACGTCCGGATACAGCCGGAATAATTCCATCATTTACACCGACAAAAAACAGCACTTTGATGTGAGAAAGTCTGGTGCGGGTGATATCTCCCACTGCCACGCGATCCACAACTGCCGGTATCATGCCCACTTTAATTTCAGCAAAACCGGCATCTAAAATATCGGCAAATTCTTTTCTTCCTACCTTCTCATCGCCTAATAAAACCGCCAGGCGATCCAGTAATTCCATCACCAGGCCATAGACCTGACTGTATTCTTTTGCTAAACTGATTTCTCCTTTTATTGTAAAATCGTGTTCCAGCTCTTTTAGTTTTTCTTCCGTCTTCAAATTCATCAGAAAAGAAACCAGTGCTTCCACCACCTCTTTCACCGTTGCCTCTTTACGCTTAACCACTTCACAAAGAGGCAGCAGTGGTTCCAGTATCTCATTTTTAAAAGCATTCAGTTCTTCCAGATTAATGAGTTCCGCTCCCCGATACACCCGTTCCCATCGACTGTTCCACCGTTTAGACCCACGGATTCCCAATGCAATCACATAGTTTTCCAAACGGTTCAATTCCTCTGTTTGGTCGGTTACAAGACCTGTTTTTAGATAGCGGAATACGCTTTCGTAGGAAAAGTCCTCACGGATAATCGAAAGTGCCGACCGCAGAAGCTCTACCATGGGATTTCCCATGATATTCTTCTTATAATCAATAAAGCAGGGAATTTTATTCTCCTCGAACCGGCGAATAATTTCCCTTGAATAATTGTCCAGACTTCCTGTTACCACAGCTATATCACGGTAGCGGTAATGTTCTTCTTTCAACAGTCGCTCGATCTCCCCTGCGATAAATTCCACTTCGTTCAGAGGCGTATCAGCTTGACCGATTTGAAGTTGTGTATTCAAATCCCTTCCCCGTTCATCCCACTTTTCTTCGTATTTTTTTCTATGGTAACGGAATAGTTCCTGCTCTATAAATCCCAGTGCCGGACTATCTTTAAACCGGTATACCGGGCAGGCCTCTAACAAAATATCCTCTTCTTTCCCCACACCCGCCTGTGCTGACAAATCCACCAAGTGGCACACGGTATGTTTACTCAAGTGAAATAAGTGCTGTTCCTCACTCTCCAGATATGGATTTTCTTTTGGGTCCATGGTAATCGTTACGACTACTTTCTTGCAATATTTTAGAAGAAGTTCCAGAATACGGTACTGAATCGGTGTGAAACCGGTGAAACCGTCCAGCGTTACTACACTTCCTCGGATTAATGCGGATTGTGGGAGCACTCTGCACAGAACATCCAGAATCTCCTCTTTTGCTATAAATTTTCCCTCTGAATATTCTTTAAATCCATTATATAAAACCAGCATATCAGCAAGCTTCTGCCTTAAAAGAGGGCTGTCTGCGCTTTGTATCATCTCCTCCAGCCGGTCTTGTGTGATTCCGTACTGAAAAAACTCCGACATCATGGATTTAAGTTCTCCGATAAATCCAACTTTCTCCAGATGGCTTCCAAACAGTTTCAATTCTTTTTTCTTTTCTGCCGCTACTTTTCGAAGTACCATGGATTTTCCCATATCATCCAAAACCGAAATACGCTCTACCGAACATTCTTCAAAAATGCGGTAAGCCAGGCGCTCAAAGCTCACGATGTCAATGTTCATCACCCCGTGATTCGGATGCAGCATCACGATATCTTTCTGGGTTTGCATCGTAAACTGTTCCGGCACAATGGCAAAAAAGCGTTCTTCAGGACTATGTATTGACTGACCAATCAAATCTTCATAAAGGCGCCTGGTCTTACCGGCACCGGAACTTCCTATAATAAATTGCAGTGACATGAAATCCTCCTTATATCAGTGCATCGTCAGCATTCGATTCATGTATTTCTTTTTCTGATTCATATTACTGTGTACATAGATATCCATCAATAATTATACCATTATCATTCAGAAAAAAATACTGTTTTTGTTGGATTCTGTGGTTTTCTTATGTTTTCTTTTTCTTTCGTGTTCCGGAAATTAAGTTATCATAATTCGATTCATCCCCTAATAGATTATACTAAACAACTCCGGAGGACTTTTTCATGAGCTCCAAAACTAAAATTGTGGTATTACATATGAAAGAAATCATTTACACCGTCATTTTCATCGGTCTGGGAATTCTTCTGATTACTTTATTTCTCTTCATGTTCCGTGCGAAAAAAGCCGTACAGACTACATCCGATGAATGTTCTTACATCCCGGGTGTCTATACGGCTTCTCTTGTATTAGGAAGTCAAAATGTCAACGTGGAGGTAGCTGTGGATACCAATCGCATCACTTCCATTACCTCTGAACCGTTAAGTGATTCGGTTGCCACGATGTATCCGCTGATGGCACCTGCACTCAGCCGGTTGGCTACACAGATCTGTGAGACACAGTCATTAGAAAACCTGTCTTACGCCGAGGGAACACAGTACACTTCCGGTGTTTTAACAAATGCCATTAAGACTGCACTGGAGAAAGCTGCCGTTCCCCCAACCACCTAAAACAGTTGTTGGGTACTGTCTTTTAAGAAAACAGTCGTTCCATCTTTAATCGTTTCGACAACTATGACATTTTCAATTTCTTCTTTCGGTACGGTCAGTGGATTATCACTTAGAATCACAAAATCAGCATGCTTTCCTTCTTTTATACTTCCTTTTTCTTTTTCTTCTCTATATTGGTATGCCGCATGAACGGTAACCGCCCGGAGTGCATCAAGAACATCGATGCACTCATTTTCATCCAGCTGCACCCCTGTCTTTGTTTTTCTTGTCACGGCACACTGGATCGTTTCCAACATATTGGGTTCGATGACCGGTGCATCCTGATGAAATGTAAACATAATATGATTTTTCAGTGCCGTATTAGCCGGGCTGATCGTCTTAGCCCGTTCAAATCCAAAATTTCGGATGTGCACATCTCCCCAGTGAAGAACATGGGCAATAAAAAACGAGGGAATCATATGAAGTTTTGCTGCTTCCTCTAATTGCTCTCCGGTCATCATCTGGGCATGAATAATAACCGGTCTTAAGGTTGTAATCGCCGTATCTTCTGCAGCAACTGTTTTCACTGCGTTAATATACTGCCAAATCGCGGCATCTCCATTGCAATGTGCCAAGATCTGAACTTGTTCCGCTGCCGATTGCCGGACTGCCGCAATCACATCCTCATCACGCATCGTACCATATCCAAAATTATCATCACTGCCTTGATAAGGCGTCGTCATCCATGCGGTTTTTACCTGTGGTGAACCATCCAGAAAAATCTTATATCCACCTATTTTAAAATGCTTATCGTACTGATTCAGCGACTCTTCAAATGCAGATGCCAAGGTCTTCATCGAACTCATATCGGAATACCCCACAACATCGACCGTCAGCAAACCGCTCTCCATCAAACTTTGATATAGTGGCAACATCTGCGCCACCATCATCCCCTCTTGTACCGTAGTGATTCCATAGGAAAGATAATTTTCCTGTGCCTTTTTATAGGCTCCAAGCATCTCTTCCATCCCCGATATCGGAACATTTTTGATGCATCCGATATAAGCATCTTCCTCCATATATCCGGTCAGTTTTCCATCTTTTTGTCCAATGACACCACCGGGAGGTGAAGGTGTATCCGCTGTAATTCCCAAAAGTTCCAATGCCTTTGTATTCAATACTCCGCAATGCCCGGATTGATGCTGCAGAATCAATGGATTCTGCGGTGCAATTTGATCCAGCCAATCCTTGTCCGGATGACATTTTTCCAAAAGAGTATTGTGATCATATCCCTTGGCCACAATCCACGTTCCCGCTTCCAAATGGTGACTATGAATAAAAGCGGTGATTTTTTCAGAAATATCATCAAACGAAGCAGTTTCATCCAACGCCACTTGTAACTGAGCATTGGCATAGGAAGAAAAATGACTATGCGCATCTATAAATGCCGGCATCATGGTTTTTTCTCCCAAATCAATCCGCTCCGCATCCGGTGCTGCCGCACAAAGTTCCTCAAAACTACCGACTTTCTCTATTATCCCTTCAGAAGTCAAAACTGCCGGTGCATAAAGTTCTTCTTCCATGGTAATAATCGTGCCATTGTAAAATATTTTTTTCATATTCACATATCTCCTT
>JAVWRQ010000071.1:0-9624 GCA_036634775.1 Clostridium sp. | reverse complement strand
GTAAAGTCCCGAGAACCTTGTTAATCCAATGGTTCTCGGGACTTTTTATATTTTATACCGCTTGCGTTCCGGATCATATGCCAATATCTGCAATACTCCCTGATCATCTGTTACCATGCATTTTCCTTCGTCTGCTCCCTGTTTTTCACATAAATAGAATTCCCTGCCATCCGATGCCGTCTGATGCCCCGTCAGCATATATCCGGAACGGTCAAAATAGTACCACGCGCTTGTGCCAAATGTCGCTTCGATAAGCCAGCACCAGCCACTGTTTGCGTAGCTGCCATCCTGATAGCGATACTGCCATCGCTTGCCATCGGATGCCCTAAAAAATCCCGGTTGGACGATGGAAACTTCCGGAGAAGTTGATGGTTGCGATGATGAAATCGCCTTTTTAAATGCCTCCCATGTATGTTTTGTGTGATTATAGACATACGGATTGGGACATATTTTTCCGGTGACATCATAATGCCTGATCACATGGTCTGCCGGTACATCATATTTTGCCATTAATGTCCGCGTTAGATCAATAGTGGCCATTACCGTGGCATCCTCAAAGTACCAGTCCTTACTTGTGTCTGATTTGTCACCTTTATTTCGGACACACATCTCGATCCCCAGGCTATTCTTGTTGCGGCAATCCGGGTTTTTATAGGTCTTTGCGCCACAATGCCATGCGATATCTTTATCTTCTACGCTTTGCCATACCTCGCCCTCAAAGCCTACGTAGTAATGAGCGCTGGCGCCAACATATTGTGATGCATAGTAATCTACATTTGCTTTGGCACCGCCGACAGCACCAACATAGTGAATTACAATATATTTTATACGTTTTGTACTGCTTGCTACACTGCGATTATACGAAGTAAGCAATTGATTGATTGTATTTGCTTTCATCATCAATACCTTCTATTTTCTTATTTGCTTAAAAATCTGATTCACGTAGGTACTTAGTCCGGCTGCCAGTATGCCCTGGGTAATTGCGGTAAATACCGCCAGAAAAATCTCCTGTATGCAAGTACACTTGCAGGTAGACAACGCCCAAATCATACAAATGGTAATCCCCAGTCCGCCATTGAGCAGCGGAATATATCGATCGTTAATTGTTCTGCTACCTTTGACTGCATTTCCCACAAAATAAAGTACAACTGCTACAATCAGTAATTCCGGTTTTATAAAATCCGTTACTTTAATAATATCCATTTTCACACTCCCCCTGTACTACCTTATCTTATGTTCAAAATTCTATTTTCGTGAAAACAGCCCCAATCATGAATTTTTACTCATCATGAAAACAGCCCCCACCATGAATTTTCACTCATCGTGGAGGCTGCTGTATCATATCGATTCTATTAATTATTTCAAACTCAGTCGTTCTTTCTTTTTCATATTTCCATAGCTGTAAACGCCCAGACCGATCAAGGTCGTCAGGTATGGAATCATCTGTACCAGTTCCTGTGGAACTTCAGTCAGCTGCATCATATTGCCTACGGCCTGTGCCGCGCCGAACAGCAGGGACACCAGGGTTCCGCCGATGGGAGTGTTACCGCCCATGGAGCTGGCTGCCAATGCGATAAAGCCTTTGCCGGCCGACATATCTTTCGTGAACATGTTCATATATCCACCGGAGAGGAAGAATCCACCCATACTGGCCAGCACACCGCTTAAAAACAAAGCAATGTATTGAATCTTTCGGGAGCTGATACCCACTGATTCGGCTGCGTTCTTATTCTCGCCTACTGCGCGTATCTTCAGCCCCATCGGGGTTTTATACAGGAATATGTGTACAATGACCACCGCTATGGCAGCCAGATAAGTCATCAGGTTCTGCCCCGATAAGACCTCTCCCAGAAATGGAATGTCTTTGATGAACGGGATCACGATCTTCGGTGCTGCATAGCTTATAATCGACGTGGAAGAACCCCGATCCCCGGAGACCGCCAGCATCAGAAGAACCGTACCGCCAGTAGCAACTAAGTTAATGGCAATCGCTGCCAGGATCTCATCCGTCTTCAGGCGCAGAATGAAGAATGCGAGAACCAGTCCAATGATTCCACCGGCCACTGCGGTCAACAGCATTCCGGTAAAAAAGCCACCGGTCATCGAAGTAAAGATAACGCCAAACAGAGCAGAGAACAGCATCATTCCCTCCAATGCCATATTCGTAATACCCGCTTTTGAAGATATGGTGGACGCCAACGTTGCAAACAGAATCGGTGTGGTAGCCCTCAGTATAGCATCGAAAAAATTAGGAGATAAAAAACCTTCTAGCATTATGACACCTCCCCTTCCTGTAATGACGCTTTTGCTTCTTTTGCAATCATCTTATGACGATATTTGCTTAAGAACTGTTCTGCCACTACCAGCAGAATGATGATACCCTGTGTGATCTGTACGATTTCCAGTGTGACATCGGTAGAACGAGCCATAATCGAAGCTCCCGTCCGCAGATATGCCAAGAACAATGCCGCCAATGGTACGTACAGCGGGTTCTTTCTGGACAACGTGCAGATAATAATCGCATCCCACCCATAACCCAAAAGAGAGGTCCATGAAAATCGAGTGTAAATCGGTCCCAGAAGTTCCACACCGCCGCCCAGACCTGCGATCAGTCCTCCCAGAAGCTGCGAAACCAAAATTACTTTAACTACATTAATGCCGGAATATTTGGCAAAATCTTCGTTTTCACCGGTCAGGCGCAGTTCATATCCCATCTTCGTTTTATATAAGAATACATATCCCAGAAAAGCGACCGCAAGTGCAATAAATAGTCCGATATGAATTCTGGTACCGGCAAAGATAGCCGGAAGGGAAGCTGCATCCGGAATAGGATAAGATGCCGAGCCCTTGCTGGGATCTGCCAGGAATGTCATCAGGATATACATACAGAACCACAACGACAGATAGTTGAGCATCAATGACGATACCAGTTCCGATGCACTGGTCTTGATTTTCATAACAGCGGGAATCGCAGTAAATAAAGCACCTGCCAGTGCCGCTAAAATCAGTGCCGCGGCCGGGGCAATGCCCGCCGGAAGTCCACAATTTAATGCTACGACAGCCGCTACCAATCCCCCCAGATGGAAGGCGCCCTCACCTGCCAGGTTGATCTGATTGGCTGCAAACATGATGCAGACACCGGTTCCGGTGAAAATCAGAGGAATCATGGATTCAATTACATTCGCAATACTTCTTTTGTTCTTAAACGGTCCGATTACCAGCTGAGTGATTGCGTTGACCGGTTCTTTACTCACCAAAAAAATAAGAATAAATGATATGACCAGGGCGATAAATACGGAAAATACCATGCGGAACAAATCGAATTTTTTTGTGCTATTCATATGCGATTCCCTCCAATTCCTTATCGTGTTTTAATCCCAGCATATACTGTCCCAGTTCCTCTTCTGTCACGGATTCCACATCGGTGAACAATCCGGAAAATTTACCTTTATACATCACGGCCAGACGGTCACTTAAAGAGAATATCTCATTCAGATCCGCAGAAATAAGAAGTACGGCACAGCCGGCATCCCGATATTCTAACAGACGTTTTCGGATAAATTCGGTTGCTCCCACATCGATTCCACGAGTTGGCTGATTCGCTACAATAATATCCGGATGCGTGGAAAATTCTCTTGCCACAATTACTTTTTGAATGTTACCGCCGGAAAGCATACCCACATTCTGTCTAAATGAATTACATTTGATTAAATACTCTTTGATCAGCACTTCGGCCCGTTCCTGAATACTCCCCGATTTTAACATCAGTTTGCCCGAATAGCGGGCATCCGTATATTGATTGGCAAATAAATTCTCTAATATATTGAGATTGGCAGCACAGCCACTGACCATGCGATCTTCCGGTATATGAGCCATCTTCAGTTCCCGGATATCCTTGATACTTCGTTTACGGATATCCTGATCCTTAATTTGAACATTGCCTCTATACTTTTTATTCAGTCCGGTGAGCGTACTGATCAGTTCCGACTGACCATTTCCCTCTACGCCGGCAATTCCCAGTATCTCGCCTCTTTTTAAATCAAAAGACAGGTTGTCTACCTTTAATACCCCCTGAGAGTTACGGACGCTTAAATCACGGACTTTCATCGCTGTATCACCTATTTTTACCGGTGTCTTATCAAACTTTAATACCACTTCACGCCCTACCATCAGTTTAGACATATCATCGGTACTGATGTCGTTCACTGAATAGGTACCCATACTCTTGCCCGAGCGCATAATGGTAGCACGGTCACATATTTCTTTAATTTCGTCTAATTTATGAGAAATAAAGATAATGGTATGTCCACTATCTCTAAGTTTTTCCAATTGAGTAAATAATTCCCCTGTCTCTTGTGGGGTCAACACCGCTGTCGGTTCATCTAAAATGAGGATATCCGCTCCGCGATATAATGCTTTTAATATCTCTACCTTCTGTTTGACACCTACAGGAATTTCTTCCACTTTCGCCGTCACATCAATGTCAAAGTTATAGCGCTCCGCAATTTCTTTGGAAGCTCGGACAGCCTGTTCCATATCCGTAAAAACACCATGTTTTTTAGGCTCTACACCTAAGATAATATTCTCGGCCACCGTCAGTGACGGTACCAGCATAAAATGCTGATGAACCATGCCAATGCCTTTGCTGATAGCATCCTGGGGAGACCTCATCACGGTCTCTTTACCATTTAAAATAATCTGACCCTGATCGGGACTTTCCAGTCCAAAAAGGACTTTCATCAAGGTACTTTTCCCGGCTCCGTTTTCGCCGAGTAATGCATGAATTTCTCCTTTTACCAATTCGATGCTTACATCTTCATTAGCTACTACGCCATTGGAATAAATCTTCATAATATGATTCATCTGTAATACAATCTGATTATCCAATCCGGTCACCTGTCTTTCCGAGAAAATCCCACAGCCGGATTTCTCATCCGACTGTGGGTTAACCACTCTTATTTCATTGCTGTTTCAACTGTGATCTTACCATCTGTAATATCTTTTTCAAGTGCCTCTAATTTGGTGCGGATTGCCTCCGGAACCATCTCTTCATAATGGGCATCTTTTACAAGACCTACACCGCCTTCTGCAAATCCCATGGATTCGGTTGTACCATATGCCAGTTTGCCTTCTAAATCCATCTTAATCGCACGGTATAAGGAATTACCTACATTCTTCAGTGCGGAAGTAGGGATGAATTTTGCATAGTTAGGAAGAAGTGCTGCCTGATCAGAGTCTACACCAAATGCAAACTTGCCTGCATCTGCTGCTGCTTCGATCTGTCCCAGACCTGCATTACCTGCTACGTTAAATCCTACATCTACACCGTTCTGATACTGAGCCAGTGCCAGATCTTTGCCCTTTGTGGAATCTACGAAATCGCCAACAAAAGCAACAGCCACTTCCATCGTTGGGTCGATATCTTTGGCACCCTGTGTGTAACCTACCAGGAAGTCATTGATAACTGCGTTGTCCATACCGCCGAGGAAACCAATCTTCTTGCTGGTTCCGGTCACACCCGGAATGGTATTGTCTGCGGACATCATCGCTGCTGCCGCACCGACTAAGTAAGAAACTTCGTTCTGTTTGTACATTACATTATAAATGTTGGTTGGGTTGCCATTACCCGCGAAATCAAACGCCTCATCAAAGAAGATGAATTTCTGATCCGGATACTGTTCTGCTGCATGTGCCAGTGGTTCTGCCATCTGCCATGTTCCCATGATAATAACATCGTATTCTTTGGTGTCACAATAGTCCAGTAAAGTTGGTTCCCACTTTGCTTCATCGGTAGCTGTTCCGCCCATCTGCTCTACTTTAAAATCAAATGCATCTGCTCCCAGTTCATCTTTCAACTTGGTCAGACCTTCATTCGCAGAATCATAGAATGACTTATCGCCTAAGTTACCATTGATCAGAAGTGCTGCTTTATAGCACTTTCCTGCCTCTGTTTTGGCTTCCTCTGCTGCTTTTGTGGTCTCTGCTGCTGCGACTGTAGTCTCAGGAGCAGCGGTGGTCTCTGTCTTTGATGAGCCACAGGCAGTCATTGATACTACCATGGCAGCGGACAGTGCTACTGCTAAAATTTTTTTCATGTTACTTGTCCTCCTCTTGCTTTTTTGCATCTAAGATGCTATTTAAAGTATCGTCCGTCAATTCATCCAGAGATATCTTCTCGTAGCCACGCATATACGTAACCAATTCTGAGAACGCCGGATGAAGCAACGATTTTGGAATGATACCCATTCCCTTTTGAATTGCCAATAATGGCATAATCATGCCTGCATTACAGTCTACATCCGCACCACACATCGTTACGATATGAAGTGTCTCTGCATAGTCTCCGCCCCCATACATCAATGCGATAATCTCACAGCATGCATTAGGGTAGGCATGAATCCAGTTATATCTTTTGTATTTTTCTTCGCAGTCTTTCAGTGCCAGGTGCCAGTCTTCATACCGTTGGCAACACTCATACGCAAAGGTTATGACATCGTAATACTCGCTGTCCTTGGGGATCATCCCCATGGCTTTCTCTACAACGACCTGAATGTCGTCTTCCACAAATGCCAGAGAAGTCATCATTGCGTTAAATACTTCCCCCAAAATCCCATTATTCGCATGGGCCACTTCCCCATCCATCCATGCCAGTCTGGCGGCCATGTGCGGATCCCCGGGTGCAACCATACCACAGACTCCGCCTTTCATCTGCGCACCGATCCATTCGTTAAATGGGTTGTTATAAGTTCCGCTCTCCGGCGGCATAATTCCCGACTTTATATTGCGAAGTGCCAGTTCTTCGGCGGACCATCCGCAAGGTACTAATCCGACCCAGGCCAAACCAATCTCTCTGGATGTAACTGAATATCCATGGGTACGAAAAGCATCTAAAAATGCCAATTCATATGTAATATCATCATTAAATGTATTCGGTTCTCTTAGATATCCCCGCACTTCCCCAAATGCCTTATAGAGATTATCTGATGTGTAGCCTTCCACCATCGTTCCCATGGCTCCGCCAATCATCTGGGACAACCAGGATGCTTTGATCTTATCTCTAAAATCACCGGAAGTAATATCGACCGGAATACTCTTTGGAAAACTCACACGATTCTCATATTCCTCGAATGAATGATAGTAGCGATACTTCCAATATCTGGAAGTCATATCTTTTTCCGCATGTAATAACTCATAGTGAAGTTCTGCTGAAATCTGATGTAGCCGAATAAAATCTCCGGCTTCATGTGCTTTTATTCCCTGATCCAGTAATTCATAGCCCTTCTTACTTACAATATATCCACGGTTTTCCATCGCTTGAACTGCCGCCACCATAATCTTCTCCGGTGCGCCTGAACCTGGCACTTGACTCCCCCAGTCCAACGATAGATTTTGATCATAAAACTTTGAAACATCGATATTTGCCGTCCAGGTCTGTTCCTCTTCTTCTCTGATCACCGGCTGTGCACTCCTATATATATTGCCTGCGATTTCCCAAGCTTTCATTCTCCGTGTCCTCCGTCTCTATGTCCTCCGTAGCTGATATAACTGAATTTTATATTTACATATATTTATTTATTTATGTTTCGTTTATATTTACAGTTTTCTGTTTGAATTATAGTTGTTTTTTAGTGAAAAGTCAACCAAAAGACCTGCCATCTATTCACACAGATGACAGGTCTTTACCTACTGATTCATACTAATTATAGTTGATTATTATTTTTAATAGAAGCCGGATGGTGATTCGGAGAGATTAATCATAATATTCTTCATCTGTGTATAGTGATCCAAAATCACTTTATGAGTCTCACGTCCGATACCGGAAGTCTTATATCCGCCAAATGGTGCACCTTCCGGAATTGCGTTGTAGGTGTTGACCCACATACGTCCTGTCTCAACTCCACGTGCTACGCGGACTGCGCGGTTGATATCACGGGTCCATACGGCACCGCCCAGACCATAGTCATTATCATTCGCCATCGCAATTACTTCTTCTTCTGTCTTGAACTTAATGATACAAGCTACCGGCCCAAAGATTTCTTCACGTGCTACGCGCATATCATTATTAACATTGGTAAGTAAGGTCGGATGTACGAAACAGCCCTTGCCCAACGCACCATCGGTCATACGAACACCACCGCATGCAACCGTCGCGCCCTCTTTCTTACCGATTTCTATGTACTCTAAAATCTTACGAACCTGTGCTTCATAAATCTGTGAACCCATCTGAGTGCCGTCTTCCCATGGCAATCCAACTTTCACAGCATTAAACTTCTTAACCGCTTCTTCTACAAAACGGTCATAGATGCCTTCCTGTACAAATACACGGGAACCTGCGCAACAAACCTGTCCTTGGTTAAATAAGATACCCAGCTGAAGTCCATCCATCGCCATATCCCACTTGCAGTCGTCAAAGAAGATATTTGCCGATTTACCGCCCAGCTCCAATGTGGATGGAATCAGTTTCTCAGCTGCTGCCTTGGCAACACTCAAGCCAACTTCGGTCGATCCGGTAAATGCCAATTTGCGGAAACCTTTGTGATCTAACATATACTGACCTGCTCCGGAACCGGAACCGGTGATTACGTTAAATACGCCGGCCGGCAGAACATCCTGTGTCAGACGTGCCAGTTCCAGTACGCTGAGCGGCGTGCTGCTGGATGGTTTAAATACGGTACAGCATCCGCTGGCCAGTACCGGTGCCAGTTTCCATGCTGCCATAAGGAATGGGAAGTTCCACGGAACAATCTGTCCCACTACGCCAATCGGCTCGCGTAAGATAATGCTTAAGGTGTCATTACCCAACATGTTCGCGCTGCCCTCTTCTGCTAAAATTGCACCTGCAAAATAACGGAAATGCTGTGATGCATAAGGAATATCAATCGCACGGGTCTCACGGATCGGTTTGCCGTTATCCAGTGTCTCAATCATAGCCAGATGTTCTAAGTTCGCATCAATAATATCTGCAATCTTGTTCAAAATAGCGGCTCGCTCGCTAACTGTAGTTTTCTTCCATGTCGCAAATGCTTTCCAAGCCACACGGACTGCTTCATCTACATCTTCCTTTGTTGCTTCTGCACAAACCGAAAGCTGCTCTCCATTCGCCGGACACTTGGTTGTAAATGTCTTCTTGTCCGATGCATCTTTCCATTCTCCTCCAATAAATAGTTGATAGCGATCTTGAATATTTGTAAGCTCCATATAAAATTTCTCCCTTCTGATTTATTTTTACTGTGTTCTAATGTAATTATATTAGCACTTATTGTATCTAATTGCAAGACAATAACCGTGATAACATAATAATTGATAAAAATTATACAATCTTTTTTAATAATAAATTGTTAATTCATTGTCAATCATTTTAATTCATTTAAAATGAGATGGTATCACATTGGGAGCGCGCGATAAGTAAGTGCCGTCCGCGAAGAAAACGACTTCGCGGACAGCACTTTTATTTTCTATATCTATTATCCTAGCAGGAAGGAGTTCCCTCGATCTGGCAGTCTACCGTATTTAGTTTTTGTATTAAAACAGATTCCAATAATGCCATCGCATTGGTCATATCGGTCACGCTCTTATTGAGACAGAGCAGCTGGCTGGGGGTTACGCCGGGCATAGCCACGAACC
>JAVWRQ010000070.1:0-10194 GCA_036634775.1 Clostridium sp. | reverse complement strand
GCTACGATGAAAGCCAAAGTGGCATCCGGTACACAGGGGATTGCGACGAAACTGCCGGAGTACAAGTTGACCTTGTCGGTTTCACAAAAATTAGAACGAATTTTAGAAGAACGTGGATATAAAGTTGTGATGATTCGCGAGAGTAATGATGTGAATATTAGCAATGCGGAGCGAGCCGAGACGGCGAACCAGAGCGGGGCATCGATATTTGTCCGTATTCATGCTAATTCATTGGATAATAGTATGATTTCGGGTGTACTTTCTATGTGCCAAACTTCGAATAATCCCTATAATGGGGAACTGCATGATGCCAGTTACTTGCTTTCTCGAAAAATCACAGATTGTATCAGCACTGCCACCGGATTTAAGAACCGTGGAGTGCAGGAGACGGATACAATGAGCGGAATTAACTGGTGCGACATTCCTGTATCAATCGTAGAGATGGGATTCATGAGCAATCCGGAAGAAGATCGGAAGCTGGCACAAGATGAGTATCAGGAAAAAATCGCTGCCGGAATTGCCGATGGAATCGATGCGTATTTTGAATCATAACAAATAATAAATAAAATATGGTATGGTTATTTGAATATCTTAATGGTTCCCGTGTCGTTTAGATGCCGAAGGAGTGAAAGCAGAATCGGAAATCCAAATAGTCCCAATACCCCAAAGAGCTGAGCGCCAACAAACATACTCACCAACGTGACGATGGGATGCAGTCCTATTTGGCTCCCCACGATTTTAGGTTCTAGGATATTTCGAATAATTGTAATAATCAGGTAAATCACTAGCAGTTTCAGTGCTAAGGAGTAATCACCTTGAATTGCGGTAATTATCACCCACGGAATCATAACTCCCCCGGTACCCAAAAGCGGAAGAATATCAAAGATAGAGATAATCAGCGCAAGTGGCACCGCATTAGGCACTCCGATGATGGAGAGACCGGCGGACAGCTCCAAAAAGGTAATCGTCATAATAAGTGCATAGGAACGAATACAGACAAATAGCGTGCCGACCACATATTCTTTGATGCGCAACATAAAGTTCCTAGTTGTATCAGAAAGCTGACGTGAAACGAAGCCAACCAACCGATCATAGTCTCCGGCAATGAAAAAAGTTGAGATTATCATCAAGAGAAGCTTAATGAACAGACCAGGCAGCGATGAGGCATAACCGGAAAGCGCACCCACTGCTTTGACCGAGAGATTGGTCAAAAGTTCACCAATGGACTGGATAAACTGTGTAGACATATCGCTGATGGTTGCTACCAGTGCAGAGTCCGTTCGAGAAAGTATTTGTTCAATTTCGATAAAAAAGGCACTGAGTGCGGGCTCAATCTCAGCTGAATAGACGGCAGGAAGTACTGCTACCAGACCTATAGCTGAGGTGACTAGCTTGATGCTCATCAGCGCAAGCAAGATGCCCACCGTTCCGTAGAACAGTAATACCAGCAGCATTACAATCGGTTTATATGGTATTTTTGTTTTTTTTGCAATGAATTGTGCCGGTGTCTTTAAGGCATAGGCAATTAAAAATGCTAATAAAAACGGTGCAATCATCCCTAAACCATATTGAATTGCAACATAAACGAGTAGAACAATCAGTCCGCTATAAAGCAAATTAACAATAAATCGTTTTCTTTTTTCGTAGTTCATCATTTTCCTCTTCTCTAATTTAGTTATTAAGGCAAATGTTTATCGTTCCAACAATGGCTCCTGAGGCTTGTGAGAGAAGACGCGGCTTTTTTCGTCATACATGGCTGCATCCGCTTTTTGAATCAATTTTTCAAAGTCGCCGTCGTCATCGGGATACCTTGCATATCCTGCACAGGCGCTTGTGCGAAGGGAAAGATGACCTACCTGGATTTCCCGTGATAATGATTGTTTGATATGAACTATCATATTATGATAAAATTCTTCAGTATATTGACCAAAAACCAAAACTAGAAATTCATCGCCACCGAGCCGAAATGCAGTATCCCTTTCATTAATGCAGTTTTGCAGCCGAACGCCCACTGCAATTAAAACATCGTTTCCGATATCATGTCCATAAATGTCGTTGATCTGTTTGAATTTGTTTAAATCTAAATAGATAATACCAAACGGCTGTTTTCTATCCTGATAGTCGTGAAGCATTTCAAGACACTTTCGCGAGTTATACAGTGAAGTCAAACTGTCGATATATGACAATGAGGTCATACGATTTTTTTGTTCATTCTGATAAGCAAACATCCATGCAATCAGCGCCAGCAAAAAAGACAGCAGTAGCGCTACCAAAATTTGATAGGTCAATTTATTTATATTCACCCAACCACCCACCGGCTCTACGCCAAATGTCCATGTGGAATTGGGCACCTCAAAGCTGAACTGTGTTGGGCTGTCAAGAGCCTTATTCGAAGATTCAGTAATAATCTGCACATCACCCTTGTCCGGATGAGTTCTCCATAATTTGTACTCGTAGCCCTCTTTTTTCATACGCCCCAAGTCAGCAGACTCAAATATCTCGGGTACATTTAGCACAACAATCGTAAATCCCCAAAATTCCAGTTTGTTGTCGCTGTTTTTAAGATAAACCGGATTGCGCGCCACAAGCCCCTTGCCACCTTGGTACAGGTCAAATGGACCTGCCAAAGTCATCTTACCGCTGTCTCGTGCATACTCAGCTTCGGTTTTTCGGTCGGGATCAGCAAAGAGATCGCCAAACGCTTCCTCATTTCCTTTTAACGGGTACACTTGTGTGACAACACCGGCAGGTGCAAGTTGAATACTGCGTACAGCCGGATCATTATCGTATAATTTAGCCGCAATTTCTTCAAAATTTTCAATGTGAGCATCTGTTTCAATCACAAGCATCTCCCATAATTTAGTATTATTGAGATAAACAGTGAGTGCCGCTTCCAATTTTCTCACCTGAGAATCCGTAATATACTGCACTCTATCACGTGTCGCTTGTATGTCTGCAGTTTGGTCTTTGTAAATAAACAGTCCAAAGCAAATAATCGTCACACAAAATACAGCAATTGGCAACAGGATCATTTTAAATTTATTTCGTCGTATTTTGTTTTTAACTGACATGGCGCTCACCCCGTAAAATAGAAACAAAAGGTTACTACTATAGTATACCGTGAAAAAGTGAAATTTTCAACAGTGAGTAGCCTATCTAAATGACATTGATTACTAAATATTCTGTAATAATATCATATTTGTGCTTGATTCCCTCTAATTATAGGGTACAATAGAACTATGGATCTTAATTTATAGAATCTTTATAAAAATATTCAGATCCAAATTGGTGGGAGGGTAGTTCTGTATGAAACACAAACAAAAGATAGGAAATATAATTTTCATCCTGCTGGTTACAGCCGTTTTAATGGTAACAGCATGGGACTTTCTGATACAATTGCAGCGTACCTTAACACGAGAGACATACAGAACACTTAATGAGGTTTCGGAACACTATAATGAAGCTTTTTTAGACCGGATTGAATATAACATAAAGACGCTGAATGTGGTTGCCGGCAGTCTGAAACATGCGGAAGATCAATCACAGCAGAGCATAACAAATACTTTACAGAATGCGGTAGACAATGGAGGGTTTATAACAATCGCGATCTGCGCCCCGGATGGCAGCAGCTACGCGAACAACGGGACGGCTGCGGATGTTTCGAACCGTGATTATTTTAATAATGCGATGCAAGGGAAAATAGGTGTCAGTGAACCAATTACTTCTATGGTGAACGGCAAGGAAACGATCATTATCTCCGTTCCGATTCAAGATGAAGGAAACGTTAAAGGCGTTCTTCTGGGCGTATATCCGACAGCAATAGCCGGAAAACAATTATTGGATTCCGCTTATTATAATGATGGATACGGATTCATTATAGCACCGAGTGGGGATATCGTGCTTTCCGGTGACTATGTGGATATGCTTTGTAAGGAAAAAAATCTTTTTTCTTTTTTTGAAAAGGCGGATATGCTGGATTTTTCGGTTGCAGAGCTTAAAAAAGCCATAGAACGTGGCGAAAGTAAAAGTTTTGCTTTTACATATAATGGAGAAAGACGTTTTGTTAATTTTATGCCATCAACGATTAATAACTGGTATACATTCAGTGTTGCTTCCGATGCACTGATGTTGGAACAGGAAAAAATTACAAACAGAATTGTAATTCGACTGGTCATCAAATTAGTTATAGTAGGCTTCTTTTTATTAGTGTGGATCATCATAGAAAATCGTCGTCATAATAGAGAACTTCGTTTGAGTGAACAACGCTTTTCAATCGCAATTAATGCATCCAGCGGCGCACTGTTTGAAGTAGATATGAACAAACAGTTATATACACATTTTGAAAATCCGGAGCGGATATTTGGTGAGACGTCCGAAAAACTTTTGGCGGATACACAGGCTTTTTCTTCTCTGCCTCATGAAGAATTTGTGGATGCGGTGACCCGGTATTTCTTCCATCCGGATGATTGGAACGTAACCAAGAAAGCGATGCGCGAATTATTAGAAAAGAAAACTGAAAGTTATGAGGCCAGACTCCGTAGGGGAGACGGCAGCTATATTTGGGCCAGAATCGATTTAATTCTAAGCTTAAATCAATTCGGAGTACCCATCCGTTTACTGGGTTATATGTCGGACATTGATGATATTAAAAAACAGGCAGAACTTCTTGAGATCCAGGCACAGACAGACAGTATGACCGGAGTATATAATAAAGTAGCTATGACCAGACTCGCCGACCGTGCAATGGCCGATGATCCCACCGGATTACATGCCTTAATTGTTTTGGATGTAGATAACTTTAAAGGAATTAATGATACACTGGGTCATGCATTTGGTGATGTGGTCTTAATTGAAGTATGTGCAAAATTGAAAACACTGTGCCGAAGTGATGATATCATCGGACGCGTGGGCGGTGACGAATTTGCAATTCTGATGAAACATGTACCTGATACAAGTTTAATCTTAAAGAAGGCAGCGGAGATAGCAGGAGCCTTTCGGCAAAGTTATGCCAGTGAAAAAGGAGACTATAAGATATCCTGCAGTATGGGCATCATCATGATTGATAAGGCAGATGATTCTTATGAAACACTTTATCGAAAAGCAGATGCGGCACTGTATCAGGCAAAACAGAATGGAAAAGATCAGTTTGTTCTTTATCAGGAGAAAGATGCCGCTTACTATCCGATGCAGGGCATGAGAATAAGCGACGGAGAAACACAAAATCTAAAAGAAGTACATAATATAGAAGAACATATATTTGAGTTACTGTATACATCAAAAGATTTTGACATCAGTGTCAATATGGCACTGGCTGCTATTGGCCAGCAATACCATGTCAGCAGAGCTTATATATTTGAAAATGATATAGAAAACCAATATACGGTGAATACATACGAGTGGTGTAATAGCGGAATCACTCCGGAAATCAGTCACCTGGAACATCTAGAGATTTATTCGGGTAATGAATCGCTATTGGATTCCTATGATGAGAATGGATTACTTTACTGTAATGATATTCGGGAACTTCCATCCTACTGGAGATCAATTCTGGAGCCACAGGGGATTTTATCAACCCTACAAAGAACAATTGTCAATAATGGAAAGGTGTATGGATTTATTGGCTTTGATGAATGCACAAAATATCGAATATGGACTTCGGAAGAAATCGAGAAGCTCTCTTTCCTTTCGAAAATATTAAGTATTTTCTGGTTTAAGGAAAAAACAGAAGTAGCCTTACTGGATAACTTAAAGACCCGATTAAAAATTCTGGATATTCTTCCGGATTATATTTGCGTAGTGAATCCGGAGAAACATGCAGTGGAATATGCAAACAAGAAGATGAAACAATTGATTCCGGAAGTACAAGTAGGATCTTTTTGCTTTATCACGTTGCGGGGAGGACAGGAAGCTCCGTGTAAAACCTGTTTAGTAGAGCGGATTAAACGAGGAGATACCGATAATTTAGAGATTGTCAATGAAAGTAAAGATGTGCATTTGAAGGTAGATGCGATTTCAATTACCTGGACCAATAATCGAAAGATGGTGCTGCTTTACGGCACAGCACCATCGATTGAACTATAGTAATTCTCCATATTTTTTAACAAATATCTTTTTCATGATGGTAGCCAGTATCATGTAGCAGAAGATCATCCCGATGAGGCAGGGGAAGTAGACCAGCGGAAGTGGCATCATTCCCAGCCGTTCACCCAGAGCGGTAAAGGGGATAATGGTTCCAACTGTGATACCACAGGTCGTGAGCAGGGTAAGCTGCCATGAAGCTCTGCTTTGGATAAAGGAAATCTTTGGACTGCGGATCATGTGAATGACCAACGTTTGGCTCCATAAGGACTCCACGAACCATCCGGCTTGAAAGAGCATCATAAAGGTACTCTGGGCAGCGGGATCAAGAGCTTTGAATGTTCCATGAGACATCGCGGGACAGATGAGAAAATACATCAGTACATAAGTGGCGATATCAAAGACGGAACTGGTGGGACCAATCCACAGCATGAAGTTGCTGATGGAGGAGGCGTCCCACTTACGGGGCTTTTTCAAGTAATCATCATCTACATTGTCCCATGGAATCGTGAGACAGGATAAATCATAAATCAAGTTAAGTGTCAAGATCTGAATGGGAAGCATCGGAAGAAACGGTAGGAACGCACTGGCGGTCAGCACAGAAAGCATATTTCCAAAATTAGAGCTGGCGGTCATTTTGATATATTTTATTATGTTAGCGTACGTTTTGCGACCTTCGATTACGCCACGTTCCAACACCATAAGATCTTTTTCCAGCAGAATAATATTTGCTGTTTCCTTGGCAATATCTACCGCTGTATCGACACTGATTCCCACATCTGCGGCTTTCATCGCTGCGGCATCGTTGATGCCATCTCCCATAAATCCCACCGTGTGCCCATTGTTGCGCAAGGCAGTGACTACCCGTGCTTTTTGGCTGGGGGAAAGCTTTGCAAAAATATTGACGTTCTCCACCCGAGATTGCAGTTGTTCATCATTCAACGCATCGATCTCCAGACCAAGCAGTAGGTTTTCCACCTCAATGCCTACCTGTCGGCAGATACACTGTGTCACAGCATTGTTATCACCGGTGAGAATTTTAACGTTTACGCCATATTCTTTCAGAGCTTTGATCGCATTTTTTGTACTTTCCTTAGGTGGATCGAGGAAAGCGAGATATCCCATCAAGACCATGTCATTTTCATCGGCTGTACAAAACGCTCCGACGGGAGACGGATTGGATTTTTGTGCCACTGCCAATACACGCATTCCGTCGCTGTTATAATGTCTGACGGTTTCCAGTATTTCTTGTTTCAAGGCATCTGTAATGGATTCAATTCTGCCTTTGTATTCAACAAAGGAGCAGATGGATAACATCTCTTCAACGGCACCTTTCGTAATCAGTTGAGTCTTACCTTCTTTTTCGACTACGACACTCATACGGCGGCGACTAAAATCAAAGGGAATTTCATCGACTTTCTGATACCCATCCCACGTTTTTGACAAATTACGTTCTTGTGCGTAATGAATGACTGCCAGATCCATGAGATTTTTTAGTCCGGTCTGGTGGAAACTATTGATAAATGCATGGCGCAGGATGCGTTCGTCTTCATTGCCATGAATATCCAGGGAATGAATCAGTACGACTTTGTCCTGCGTCAAAGTTCCTGTTTTATCGGTACATAGTACATCCATGGCTCCAAAATTCTGAATGGAATTCAAGTCTTTTACAATGACTTTTTTCTTAGACATGGATACGGCACTTCTTGCAAGGTTTGCAGAAACCAGCATGGGCAGCATCTCAGGAGTAAGCCCTACTGCCACCGAGAGTGCAAATAAAAAGGCTTGCAGCCAATCGCCCTTGGTAAAACCATTAATTAAAAGAACGATAGGAACCATGACCATCATAAAGCGAACCAGTACCCAAGAAACGGAGTTCACTCCTTTTTCAAAGCTAGTCTGCGGCTTTTTACCGGTAATTTCCTGTGCCATCGTGCCAAAAAGAGTTTCATCCCCCACGTTGATGACCATCGCTACCGCAGAACCACTGATTACGTTACTACCCATAAAGGCAAGATTTCGACAATCCAGGGGATCGTCAATGGAAGCTTCTTCGGTTTGTGTCAGTTTTTCCAGGGGGTCACTTTCACCGGTGAGAGCGGATTGACTAATAAATAAATCTTTCGCCTGTAATATGCGCAAGTCAGCAGGAACCATATCTCCCGCAGCCAGATACACAATATCGCCAACTACCAGCTCGCAAATAGGCAGTTCTATCCGGCCATTTGTTCCCCTCTGTACCGCAATCGTAGTTTCCACCATGGCGCTAAGGCGCTCGGCAGCTTTACCGGAACGGGATTCCTGCACAAATCTCAGCAGTCCGCTGATCGTAACCATCGTGGTGATGATAATAACTGCAGTGGGATCGCCCTCGCCGGAGGGTACAATCAAAACATCGGTGACAAGCGATACCACTGCTAAAATAAATAGGACAATCGTAAAGGGATTGATAAAAGCCAGCATCAGCCGATATATCATTTTGTCCTTTTTTTTATGTGTAATTTTGTTTTCTCCACATTGTTCCCGCATGGTTTCTGCCATGTCTGTTTCATACCCCTCATAACCAGTGCTGTACTTGGAAAAGAGAGTTTCATTGTTGCTTTTTGCCGCCCATAAAAGACGGATGTTTTTCTTGTTCATGTCAATTACCTCCTTATAATTTTTAAAAAAGAAGTATGGCATAAACAGCCGAATCTATCTGATCATCGAGAGAAAACAGGGCGCAGAAGCGCTCTGCGCTCGGAAGCGCGAGTCTACTGAAGCAGATTCTTTATTCTCTTGCATATTCGGATCCGGCGGTTTACTGCCGGTACTACTCCCTGCGTCCATGTTTTTCTCACCTCCTGTTATCTAAAAGTATAACGAGTCTGCATTACAAACTCTCGAAAAAAAATCCCCGAGCACCGTAGTTAAACGATGATCGGGGAAAAAATCCCACAAAATCGCCTACGACAATCGTCGCAGGACAACTATAGAGTATTATTATACTCCGCCACCGTTCAAGCTTCAGCTTCGCGGGGCGCAGCGGCAAAAGCCGCCCTTGAAGTTGCATTATTCTATGCCTTGGCTTCGACATAGACTGTTAACCTTCTCACAGTGTCTCCACTGTTCCGCGGCAGCAACCCTTATCCCTGCGGTAGCCTCACCTACCGAGAAATATTTAGTTCTTTTGCATTATAGAGTTTAAAAAAAATTTTGTCAACTCTTTTTTTCTGTCATTCCATCACTCTTTTCTGCTTTTTCGAGAGATGATTCTATGGGGATGAGAAAGGCTTCAATTTGCTTTCTTCCGCTACATTCTTTTTTCATTTTCTCTGATGCGGCGAAGAGCAGAACCTTATGAATGCTTCGGGCATTCTGTGGGCATATTGAAACACATCTCATGCAGGAAATACATTTGTTCTTATCCGTTACCGACGGATTTTCCTTCGAAATGGCACCAACCGGACAATGAGCAGAACATTTGCCGCATTTGTTACATGTTTTATTTGCCTGAGGCTTAAATGGAACGCCACCGTATTCACGATATGGCTTATTACCGGGAACCTGCAGTTCTTCATTCCCTATTCGATTGCTTAAAACAACTTTTATATCTTGGGCTATTTTATGTAGCTCCAGTTCGTCCGCTGCATCCGGTCTTCCTTTCCCAAATTGATGCATAATGGAGTGCTCTGCAATAGCGGCAACCGCACTGACTACTTGAAAATGACAATCAGTAAGCTCATTTTTGAGCTCTAAAATAGTGTCATCATATGCTCGGTTTCCGTAAACAACGACAATGATAGCAAGCGCACCATTTCCTTTTATTTGTCGTAGTCGTTCCAATGCTGCTTGTGGCACCCTGCCGCCATAAGAGGGAACTCCAATCAAACATAAATCATCTTTCTTTAAATCCAGATCACTATCATTCGCATTCATTTTCGTAAGGTCAATGCTCTTTTCTGTTAAGAAATCTTTTTCCAAGAGTTTAATTACTTTTTCTGTTCCACCTGTTGGGCTGAAAATCATAGAATATATACTCATATATTTGTCCTTTCATACATTTCTGTGTATTATGTTTTTATTTGAGGGTAACAATTACCTTGTTTGGCAGGCAAACCAGAGACTGTCCGGTTT
>JAVWRQ010000069.1:0-10368 GCA_036634775.1 Clostridium sp. | reverse complement strand
CATTCAACAATTTAACTAAGGAAATTGTTGACGAGTTTGTAAAAGCAGTTTATATGGAAACAGACGGGAGCATTTCGGTCAGTTGGTCGTTTTCTGACCCTTTTTTGTCAGATAGAGGATAAAAGGATGAAAAATCTTTTGTCCCTATCTTGACAGACGAATACGTATCACGATTAGAGAAGAAAGCAATTGAAAAATTAAGGTCCGAGTTTGAACGGCAACGGTAATAGGAGCACTTTCCTATTACATGAATAAGAATTCAGATTGTATCTCGGGAATCCCTGTGTTATGATATCACATATATTTTAATAACTTGGATGGGTGAGGAAGATACGAAACGATGAAAAGAGAAGTTAGTCTGGCTGAGATATCGGACGGTAAATTATATAGTTTAAATGATATGGTAAAAGCTGATTGTCATGGCTGTGATGGCTGTTCCGCCTGCTGCCATGACATGGGCAGTTCGATTGTTCTGGATCCATTTGATATATACCGGATGGTAAAGAATCTGGAGATTACGTTTGAACAACTGCTGCTTGATCCGGTTGAACTTAATGTGGTGGATGGAATCATTCTTCCTAATATTAAGATGACAGGATCGACGGACGGATGTGCATTCTTAGACAATATTGGCAGATGCCGAATTCACAGTTTTAGACCCGGAATCTGCCGTCTGTTTCCACTGGGCAGGTATTATGAAAATCATAGTTTTAAATATTTTCTCCAAGTACATGAATGTCCAAAAAAGGATAAGACAAAAGTCAAGGTGCGCAGATGGGTGGATACGCCCAATTTAAAACATCACGAGGCGTTTGTCTTGAACTGGCATTACTTTTTAAATGACTTAGAGGAGATTGCAGCACACGCACAGAATGATGAGACGGTTAAAAATATAAATTTGTATGTGCTGAATCATTTTTATATAAAACCCTATGACGTGACGGAAGATTTCTACCCTCAATTCGAAGTACGGTTGAACGATGCGACCGATTTGTTGATTAATGAAAATCCGAAATTTGATATATCGCATAAATTCGATAAGATATCATAGGAATTTCAATTGTATTATGGGTAGAATATGTTTATAATTAAAACCAGATACTGTAGATGTGCAGATATAGGAGGCATTTATTATGGCAATATTAGTAACCGGTGGCGCAGGGTATATCGGCAGTCATACTTGTGTGGAATTATTAAATGCAGGATATGAAGTCGTGGTGATGGACAACCTTTGTAATTCCAGTGAGGAATCATTAAAACGAGTAACTAAAATCACAGGAAAGACAGTTAAGTTCTACAAGGCTGATTTACTGGATATACAGAGTATGGAAACTATTTTTGAACATGAAACGATTGATTCCGTGATTCATTTTGCAGGACTGAAAGCAGTCGGCGAATCGGTTGCGAAACCTTTGGAATATTACCATAATAACATCACAGGAACCCTTCTTCTTTGTGATGTGATGAGAAAACATGGCGTAAAGAACATTGTATTCAGTTCTTCTGCAACCGTATATGGGGATCCTGCCTTTGTGCCGATTACAGAAGAGTGTCCGAAAGGGCAGATTACGAATCCATATGGACAGACAAAGAGTATGTTAGAGCAGATTCTCACCGATATCCATACGGCAGATCCGACATGGAACGTGGTTCTGCTTCGCTACTTTAATCCAATTGGTGCACATAAGAGCGGACTGATTGGAGAAGATCCCAAGGGAATTCCCAACAATCTGGTTCCTTATATTGCCCAAGTCGCAGTTGGTAAGTTAAAGTGCCTCAGTGTGTTTGGCGATGACTATAAGACACATGATGGTACCGGAGTCCGTGACTATATCCATGTAGTGGATTTGGCAGTGGGGCATGTTAAGGCACTGAAGAAGATCACGGACAAAGCAGGGGTGACGATTTACAACCTAGGTACCGGCATCGGATACAGCGTTCTGGATGTTGTAAAAGCATATGAAAAAGCCTGTGGAAAGACGATCAACTACGAGATTAAACCGAGAAGAGCAGGCGATATCGCCACTTGTTATGCGGATGCGTCTAAAGCGAAGAACGAGCTGGGATGGGAAGCAGAACGCGGCATTGATGAGATGTGCGAGGATTCATGGAGATGGCAGTCAAAAAATCCATCAGGATATAAAAACTAGCAACTCGAACATATGTTCGAAAAACACTTGAAAACTGCATACAGATATGTTAAAATAGAATCAGAACAAATGTTCTGGTTCTATTTTTTTAGGAGGGTAAACCTATGCTGATACAAGAGAATCTTTCTGTAGATGATAAATTAAAGATATTGACCGATGCTGCGAAGTATGATGTATCCTGCACTTCCAGCGGTGTAGAGAGAAAAGGGAAGAACGGCAGTATCGGCAGTACCCGCGCAGCCGGTATTTGTCATAGTTTTTCAGCAGATGGAAGATGTATTTCACTGCTTAAGATTTTATTTACAAATCAGTGTATTTATGATTGTAAGTACTGCATTAACCGCCGTTCGAATGATACGCTTCGAACTTCTTTTACACCGGAAGAAGTCTGTGATCTGACGATGCAGTTTTATCGCAGGAATTATATAGAAGGGCTGTTCTTAAGCTCCGGCATTCTGAATACTCCGAACTACACGATGGAACAGATTTATCGTACGATTAAACTTCTTAGGACGGTACATCATTTTAATGGATATATTCATGTGAAAGCGATTCCGGGAGCAGACCCGGTTCTGATTGAGCAGACCGGATATCTGGCAGATCGTATGAGTGTGAATTTAGAGCTTCCGACAGCGGACGGACTAAAGAAACTGGCTCCCGGGAAGACAAGAGAGCAGATTTTACTGCCGATGCGCCAGATTCAACGTGGAATCGTGCGCCAGATGGGGCGTGAAGGACTTTTAGAACAGAAAGGCATTGTGTTCGATTCCTCTGTACCTTTACCGACGTCATCCACACCATCGACATTTTCGACATCGCAAGTCATACGAAGTGATTCTCCGCGTGTCATACCGGGCAAATCGATATATGGTAATTATGGTATTACTCGTGTCTCTAATAAGCGAGAGAGCTTTGTACCCGGTGGTCAGAGTACCCAGATGATCGTCGGAGCGACACCTGAGAGTGATTATCAGATGATTGCGGTAGCAGAGGCATTATATAAGAACTTTGGATTAAAAAGGGTCTTTTATTCAGCTTATATACCGGTGAACCAAGATCGTGATTTACCGGCATTACCGAGCGGTCCGCCACTCCTGCGGGAACACCGGCTTTATCAGGCAGATTGGCTGCTGCGCTATTATGGATTTCAGGCGTCCGAACTTTTGACAGAGGCAAGGCCTAATTTTAATGTATTTTTAGACCCTAAGTGTGATTGGGCGATTCGCAACCTAGAACACTTTCCGATGGAGATTAATCGGGTGGATTATGCATCACTTCTTCGCATCCCGGGAATCGGGACAAAATCAGCGATGCGAATCATAGCGGCCAGAAAGCAAGCGGTTCTTCGTTTTGAAGACCTTAAGAAGATAGGGGTCGTGTTAAAGAGAGCTGTATACTTTATTACATGCTCCGGACGGATGATGTATCCGGTCAAGATGACCGAAGACACGATTACGGCTCATATCTTAGGAGAAGAGCGGCGGCGAGTATTCGATTTGGAGAATAAAAATTTGTTTCGTCAACTTTCTATGTTTGATGATCTTCATCTGGGGGTGTAATATGGTTACTTTTTTGTGTAGGGACGAATTTAACAGTATTCTTTGCGGTGTATATGATGCGTGGATGAGCCGTCTGGGGCATGCACATGTGAAATTAGAGCTTGAGGACAGCTATGAACCGGAGTTGTTTACTGAATACCGAGTAGTTGAGGAGACAGAGGAAAAACTGACAAAGGTCATCACCGCAATTAGAGATAAGATTTCGATGGAAGCTTATGAGTGGATCTATAAAGCAGCTTTAAGCGGTGAGGTGGGTAAGTCAGATAAGATTTACCGTTTTTTAATCGATGGATTTCATTATGGGGCAAGCGTGACAGGGAAACTTAATGAAGCAGCGGTGTACGAGCTGTTTCGGATGAATCGTGCTACTTCTAACGAAGCACACCAATTAATTGAATTTGTACGTTTTTCTGAGATGAAGGAAAAACTCTTATTTTCAAAAATAGCGCCAAAGAATGATGTGATTAGTTTGATTGCACCTCATTTTGCTGATCGGCTTTGCAGTGAATCGTGGATTATTTATGATGTAAATCGCAAAAAAGCTGCAGTCTATGCTCCCGGTCACCGTTGGCTTATTTTCTCTGCTGATCATGATGAATGGCAAGAAAAGCTGTCCGAAGTGACGGATGAGAAGAACTATGAGACTTTATGGAAGACATTTTGCACCCGTATTGCTATCACAGAACGGATAAATCCAACCGGTCAGAGAACTCACCTTCCCCTTCGATACAGACCTTATATGACGGAATTTCATAATTGACGGAGCACTTTCCTATTAGATAAGAAAAACACATAAGAAAAATGTAAGATATTCGTATCTTGACATATCATTAAACCAGCATTACAATAACTGTATTAATACAAGTGATACAGTTAAGGAGGAACTTATGATTCTGATTGATTTTAAGGATCGCCGTCCAATCTATGAGCAAGTGGTCGAAAAGATGTCTAATTTGATGATTCGCGGGATTCTGGAACAAGATAGTCAGCTGCCATCGGTGCGGAGCATGGCGACCGATTTATCGATTAATCCGAATACCATACAGCGAGCATATGCTGAGCTGGAACGGGAAGGCTATATTTATTCAGTCAAAGGAAAAGGAAGTTTTGTGGCAGAGAATCATCAAATCAAAGCACAGAAGAAGAGAGAAGTCTATATAAAGTTAAGCAGTCTGGTAGAAGAAGCTCAAAGTGCAGGGATTAAGATGCCGGAGTTTCAAGAGCAGGTGATACAGATCTTTGGTTCACAAAGCCATAGTGCATTAGATATTGAGAAGAATGAGGAAAACGAGGAGGAGACCGAACATGATTAAAGCAGTAAATTTGACAAAATCCTTTGATGATATTATGGCAGTATCCCATATAAATGCTGAAATTAAAGATGGAAGTGTATTTGGTCTGATTGGAACGAATGGTTCCGGTAAGAGTACGTTCCTTCGTATGGCAGCGGGAATCCTAAAACCGGATGAAGGACAGATTACCATCGATGGACAGGACGTATTTGAGAATATGGCAGTGAAGTCTCGTTTCTTTTATATTTCCGATGAACAGTATTTCTTTGAGAATGCCACAGCGGAAGAGATGATGATGTATTATAAGAATCTGTATCCGCGTTTTGATAAAACCAGGTTTGAGCATCTATTAAGTAATTTTGAATTAAATAAAAAAAGAAAAGTTCATACCTTTTCCAAAGGAATGAAGAAACAACTTTCGGTTATTTTAGGGATTTGTGCAAATACCGATTATATATTCTGTGATGAGACATTTGATGGTTTAGATCCGGTCATGCGGCAGACGGTAAAGAGTCTTTTTGCCAATGATATGGAAGAACGTAATCTGACACCGATTATTGCTTCTCATAACTTACGGGAATTAGAGGATATCTGTGATCACGTAGGATTGCTGCATAAGGGCGGAATCTTGCTGTCGAAGGATATTGACGATATGAAATTAAACATTCACAAGATACAGTGTGTACTGCTTCCCGATATGGAAGCCAAAGACCTGTTGGGAATCGATATCATGAGGACTGATAAAAGAGGTAGTTTATTGACTTTGACGGTAAGAGGAACCAAAGAAAATATAGAGTCAATTATGCAATCTTATCATCCTTTATTTTTCGAATTGATTCCGCTGTCCTTAGAGGAAATATTTATTAGCGAAACGGAGGTGGCCGGTTATGACATCAAAAAACTTATTTTTTAATGAAATGAAAGAAAATACAAAGAGAAGATTATGGACAGTGGCACTCATTTCACTGATATTTTTCTTCGCGTTTCCGGTGTATTCGGCACTCATGATCAGTGATTATATGAATCCAAATATGATTGCTTCCGGCAGTTTGGGTGGAATCTCTGAAGCAGAGATGAAAAGGCAGCTTTTAAATCAATTCATGGATTGGGTATCCCCGAATAATGGGATGATAGTACTTCTGATGGTTATGTTTGCGGTTGTATGCGGAACCTCCGGTTTTGCTTATCTCCATTCGAAAAAGAAAACTGATTTTTTTCATAGTATTCCGATTAGAAGAGAAACGATGTTTTCTGTGATTTATATTAATGGAATCCTGTATACGGCAGTTCCGTATTTGATAAATATTATCTTGTCAGGAATCCTTATGTGGGTTAAAACCGATGGTGGATTCTCGTGGAATATTATTTTTACCGGATTTCTGATTCATATGGCATTTTACATTCTGATTTATTCAACGGTCATCACCGCGGTGATCCTGACCGGTAATACGATTGTCTCTTTGTTGGGCACCTCTGTATTTTTCCTATGGGGACCGGGAGTTGTTCTGCTGTATTATGCATATTGCAACGCTTACTTCAAGACATTTTATAATAACCAAGCTTTTTCAGATAAATTATTGAGTTGGTCATCACCGATTGCCTGGTATATAAACATGACTGATGACAACGTGGGCATTGGTGGAAAAGCACTATGGGCACTGGCAGTTGCCGGAGTTATCACTGCATTCGCGGTATTCCTCTACAAAAAGAGACCGTCGGAAGCAGCCGGACGCGCGATGGCCTTTCGTAGAAGTCAAGCAGTCATTAAGTTCCTGATTGTAGTACCGATGGCCTTGTGGGGCAGTTTATTCTTCTATAGCATAAAGGAAAGCGATGGATGGAATCTATTTGGTCTTTTGTGCGGACTTGCAATCACTTATTGCATTATTGAGATTATATATAATTTTGATTTTCGCAGATTATTTGCACATAAGAAACAGTTAGCAGTATGCGCGATTATTTCCGCGGCTATATTGGCATTTTTCCGCTTCGACCTGTCAGGATATGATTCTTATCTTCCGTCAGCAGAGAAAGTAGCATCCAGTGGAATCAGCAGCTACTATCTGGATTCAGCCGCTGTGAATAATTATCGGATAAAGCCCAAATTATACCAGCGTTCAGCGAATAGTAACCATGAAATTAACTGGGATTATGGGAATGAAGAAGAACTGATCCATGATATGAAACTTTTAAATACAGAAGATGTTCTAAGTATTGCAAAGCAAGGAATACAGGATATAAAGACATTTAACGATGCAGAAGATGCATTTATATTAAATAATGATTATGAAGAACTCCGCGATACGGTTGTGATTTCCTATCATATGAAAAATGGAAAGCATGTTTTTCACCGTTATGGGATGAATCCGACCTTGGTGCAGGAGAACCTGGATGCTATTTATCAACAGAAAGAATACAAACAAGCGATATACCCGATACTTGGATTTAAAGCCGTGGATATAGCAGGTATTAACTATGAAGAATATGGTGATTACCGTCATGTGAAGCTTCCCGATCCTGCGATGCTTGATGAGATTCTCACGGCCTATCAGGAAGAACTGTCTCTTTTAAGCACAGAGCAGCGAAGACGGGAAAGCCCGATTGCGTCCCTGCAGTTCAAGACCAATGAAGAGCAGGATATGATTAATATCATCAAAAAAGAAGATGGCGATTTTACTGTATTTAATCATTTTAATTATTATCCGATTTATCCTTCGTTCACCAATACCATCGCTCTTTTAAAAAAATGCCATATCAACCCCGGAACATTTTTAGCTGAGGATCATGTTGAAAAGATTGAGCTGTTAGATTATCGGGTAAAAGATGGAAACCAAAACAAATTGGTAGTCAAAGATAAACAGGAAATTAAGGAGCTTTTGGAAGCATCGGTTTCTGAACAGGGCTACGCGTTAAATCGCTTAAATCCACTATATGAAAGAGTGGAAGTAACTGCGTTTGTACCCATTGACTTGTTAGAAGAATCATCGGAAACAGAGAATCGGTCTAGTGAAAACTACGATGACAAAGCTTACCCGGAAACAACTTCCGATTCAGGCGTAGAATATATGACTTATCGGTTATATTTAGAAAAAAACAAACTTCCCGAATTCATCAGAAATAGGATGCCCGGCAGTTTCGATTGACTTTCTTCTCCTAACAGGATAAAATAAGCAGAGTAAATATCCTGTAGAGGAGGAAAAATAATGGCATTTTTTGATGAACTTGGTAAGGTAATTAGTGACAAAAGTAAGGAAGCAGCAGGTAAAGTTAAGGATTTGACCGGTGTTATTCAGCTCAGAACAAAGCTATCTGCAGAGAAAGAAAAAGTAAATAAGTCATACATTAATTTAGGAAAAGCATACTATGACAAACACGAGGCATCGGCAGAAGAAGACTATGCAGCAGACTTTGATTTGATTCGTATGGGTCTGATGAAGATGGCCGAGCTGGAAGATGAGATCTCTGAATTAGAGGGAACCAGAGTCTGTGCAGAGTGTGGCGCAAAGGTAGAAAAAGACGCGCAGTTCTGCAGTAAATGTGGTGCATCGATGGAAGAGAAGACAGCTGCTCCGATGAGTGACTATAAAGACAATGAAGAGGAAGACGAAGACTAAGAAGAATCGTTTTGAGGAGAATCAATGGACGCACTTGTACAATGGTTTACTGCAAGTCTTTCGGGAGTCGTGTCAAAAGAAGTAATTATCTTTATTATTTCTATGATACCGATTCTGGAACTGCGAGGAGGACTTTTAGCGGCATCACCGGCCTTACTGAACATTCCAATTTTAAGAGCAATCCCTATTTGTGTGATTGGTAATATATTACCGATTCCTTTTATATTACTTCTTATTAGGAAAATTCTGGAATGGATGAAAGGTGTAAAGATATTTCGTCCAACCGCTGTATGGCTGGAAGAAAAAGCAATGAGCAAGAAAGACCAGATCGAGAAGTATGAATTCTGGGGTCTGGCTTTATTTGTAGGGATACCGCTGCCGGGCACGGGAGCATGGACAGGTGCTTTGATTGCGGCACTTTTACATCTTGATATTAAGAAAGCATTTTTAGCGATTTTACTGGGAATTATTATGGCAACGGTTATTATGTCGATTTTATCTTATGGAGTTCTGGGGGCACTGGTTGGGTAGATTGGTTCAAATTCTTCTTTTGTAAGTGATGCACCTTTTACACTTACTACCTGTGCCGCTACAGCGTTTGCTGTTAAGATGGCTTCTTCATAAGACATCCCTTTACTTAAGCAGGCCATGATGGCACCGATGTGAGAATCTCCGGCACCGATGGTATCGATTACTTTGGCCGAAAGGCCTGCTATAGTATAGGATTTGCCGCTGCATTCTTGACAATAGGTTCCATTTTTGCCAAGTGTGATGATGACCGTATTATCGGTCAGTAGAGAAAGTTTTTTTGCTGCAGCTGAAACCGAAGAACATCCACTGAGTTCTTTTGCTTCGGATTGATTAATATGAAGAATTGGATGCAGGGCGTAGATACGCTCTGCTTTTTCTATGGGAATCTGAATTCCACGAGGTCCGGGAGCATAAAAAAGTTCACGTTCCGGATGTGCTTCTAAATACTCAATCAGTTCAATCCCGGTGGGTTCTTCGATTTCCAGACCACAGACATACACCATATCATATTGATCCTTATCAAAATCGGCCATCCATGATTTTTGAAATAAATATTCGGCACCATGATAAGACATAAAGGTTCGTTCTCCGGTGGATTCTACCAGACAATAGCAGCAGCCATTTTCTTTATTTGGGACATGAATCTTCACATCAAATCCATTATTTAATAGATTACGTTCTACATATTCACCGTAAAAACCGGTTCCTACCGGTGATACCAGCGTGACCGGTGCAGAAAATAGCTTAATCATAGAGGCTACATTATAAGCACAGCCACCCAATGCCATCGATTGCCCGGTAGGGTGAATATCTTCTTCTGTTTGGGGAAGATGATCGATATTAATAATAATATCCACACAGGTGGAACCAATTACCATAATGTTTTTCTTTGAAGTTCGTTGATCAATCAGCAAGTCGTTATCCCTCCGGTCAAGATTTTTATAAAATTCAGTATACATCACCAATAGTTTACAGTCTACTATTAAAAAGCAAAAAAACCGATTAAAAACCTTCTCTTTATCGTGTTGGCAAATTTGTAGCATAATTACATCTTCATTATAATCAATTAGGGAATGAACTCCCCCAATTGATTATAGCAGATTTTTTACATTATGTTCAAAAGATTTATTGAAGTGCTATTAGGAATGATATGGAAATTTTACTATATTTGTGGTAAAATTCTTAAGTGAAGTATCACAGTCAGAGCAATAAATAAGAGCAA
>JAVWRQ010000068.1:8783-10730 GCA_036634775.1 Clostridium sp. | reverse complement strand
TGGCGGCAAGATTTTTGTCAAGAATTTCATCTGCGTTTTACCAACGCCTTTGCCCATTGGTTCATCTGAGTTTTACTGATTCATCCACGTTTTTTCCGGAGTTCTTTAAAAAATGTTTTGAGCATAGAAGAACACTCCTCGCCCATCACGCCCACCAAACATTCTGCCTGATGATTGAATCCCTTCTCATCCAACAAGTTTAAAACCGATCCGGCACAACCTGCTTTGGGATTCATGCAGGCCATCACTACCTTGGGAATACGGGCTTGTACGATTGCACCGGCGCACATCGGGCAGGGCTCTAATGTCACATACATCGTGCATCCTTCCAATCGCCAGTCTCCCATCTTTTTACAGGCTTTTCTGATCGCAGTGATTTCCGCGTGGGAAAGCACATTCTGATCCACGGTTCGGCGGTTATAGCCCCGTCCTATAATTTTATCCTCATATACGATGACACATCCTATGGGAACTTCTCCCAAGACATATGCTTTTTTTGCCTCACGTATCGCCGCTTTCATGTATTTTTCATCGGTAGTCATTTGTTATTCTCCGTTTCTTCCGATTTTTCTTTTATATGGATTTGATTGATATCTCCAGTATACAAAATTTATGACCTTTTTGACAAGGGTTCTTGTTGAAAGAATATTTTTTACCACATATTTGTGCTATACTGAATATAATTATTTCAAAAAAGAAGGGGAACCATTTCATGAAAATATCCGGTCTACAAAAAACAACGCTGTTGGATTATCCGGGGCATGTCGCTTCTACTATCTTTCTCGGTGGGTGTAATTTCAGATGTCCATTCTGTCACAACAGCGACCTGCTGGGATCAGATGCGGAAGAACTTTTTACCGAAGAAAGTGTTTTGACCTTTTTAAAAAAGCGTTCCTCCGTATTGGAAGGCATCTGCATCACCGGTGGTGAACCGACACTCCAACCGGATTTGGAAGCTTTTATTAAAAAAGTCCGCACGTTAGGTCTTTCCGTCAAACTGGACACGAATGGCTACCGCCCGGATGTTCTTAAATCCCTGTGTAACAAAGGGCTTTTAGACTACGTAGCCATGGACATCAAATCCGGAAAAAGCGGTTACAGCAAAACAGCCGGACTGAAACATATGGACATTTCACTTATAGAAGAAAGCGTGGATTTTTTACTTCGTCATACCGTGCCATACGAATTCCGTACAACCGTAGTCAAAGAACTTCACTCGTCGGATGATTTCAGGGAAATCGCTCCATGGATTTCGGGCTGTTCCCATTATTATATTCAAAGCTACAAAGACTCGGAGAATGTTCTCACCGCCGGATTCTCTGCCTGTACAAAAGAGGAGCTCCTCGCCTTTGCAGACATTGTTTCGCCCTATGTGGAACAGGTGACCTTGCGAGGCATTGATTATTAATCATCAATCGCCAATCTTTATATCTGTATACCAATATCCGAATCGGCCGTCTTTTGACGGCTGCTTTTTTGACAGCACAAAATTCGGAAAGCCAAACATGGACGCCATATATTTTTCGTTGCTAACATAAGTGCCTGGAACGCCCAGCAGGTAGCGGGGGGAACCATTTGGATTTTCTAATTTTGCTAAAATCAGGTAGCGATAGTTGTAGTAGCCGTGCAATAAAAAGCTATTATTACCGTACACCCACAGATCTCTTGGGAGCAAACCGATATCCTGTGGTTTTATAAGTAAAATTTGGCATCCGTCTTCATAGTCAAATGCCAGGATTTTTGTATGTTTCTTTTGCAGCATTTCCCACATTTGCTGATGGGACATATCCTGATTCGATATCTCGCGATAGGATGTATCCCGTTGCAAAATCGTAGAACGCACCGGTTCTGATGCCTGTTTCGCTTCTAATTTGGATTCTTTCAGCTGTTCCCGCACACTTCTTTCATTTCGCTGCCGATTCATTTTTTTTACTCGCTCTTCTTCCC
>JAVWRQ010000068.1:0-8683 GCA_036634775.1 Clostridium sp. | reverse complement strand
CGCACACTTCTTTCATTTCGCTGCCGATTCATTTTTTTTACTCGCTCTTCTTCCCACTCCTCTTTTTCTTCCCACGCCTCTTCTCGCTCTTCTTTTTCTTCCCGCTCCTTCTCTCTTGCGTCTTCCTGCTCCTCTTCCCACTCTTCTTTTTCTTCCCGTTCTTTCTCTCTTGCGTCTTCCTGTGCCTCTTCCCACTCTTCTCGCGCTTCCCGTTCTTCCTCTTCCCGCTCTTCTTTTTCTTCTAATTCCAGTTCCAGTTCTATCTCTTTTGAAATCGGAAGCGGCTGTTCTTTTATCGGATTTGGATCTGTTTTCCGATTCTTTTGTTTTTGTATGAGGTTTTCAGATGTCACATCTGCCAGTTCCAGTTCTGCCGCATGGGCAACCGCATCCTCCCATATGGTAGTATAAGTGCGCCAGTCGCTTTCCACATCATGAATACTCAAGCCATAAAATGTTTCTATGCCCCGTCCCGAATCTTCTATGTTGACAGAATTGATGACCGTTCGGAATTCGCCGACTCCATTTCGTACAAATAATGTGCCAATCTGAAGTTCCCCTTGATTGGATAGCAGGTATATCCCGATTGAGTTTCCCCCAACAAATATTTTTTTTACGCTAATTGTAATTTTGCACTGGTCATTTTTTTCTTCCAGTTTCGCAAAACCTATATTTTTTCCCTTGATTCCTCCTTCATATGCGTAAATATATGAAATGAGTCTTTGATAATTAGACATGCCATCTCTCCTTTGCTATCTATTTTATGCAAATAGGCATTGAAACTATGACACAAAAATGCTATTCTAAATCAGAACAAAATAATCAACTCTATGGGGGATGTGGCAATGAAAATTTACAAAGTTAAAAATTATGATGAAATGAGCAAAAAAGCGGCTAATATAATTGCTGCCGAAGTAATTTCCAAACCGAACTGTGTTCTTGGTCTAGCTACCGGCTCCACTCCCATTGGAACCTATAAAAATTTAATTGAAAAATATGAGAATGGTGATTTGGATTTTTCAGAAGTAAAAACAGCAAATTTAGACGAATATAAAGATATAACCAAAGATGTAGAACAAAGTTACTATTATTTTATGTGTGATAATCTGTTCAAGCACATTAATATCGATATGGCAAATACCAATATACCGGATGGTACCGTAGCCGACCATGCAAAAGAATGCCGGCGTTATGAAGATGTAATCCGTACCTTAGGTGGTGTGGATCTGCAGCTTTTGGGCATCGGTCACGATGGACATATCGGTTTTAATGAACCCGGTGATTCATTTGACAAAGAAACTCACTGTGTGGATTTGACCGAGATGACGATCGAAGCCAATAAACGTTTCTTCGCATCGATTGATGAAGTTCCACGTCAGGCATACACCATGGGCATCGGAACCATTATGAAGAGCCGCAAGATCATTCTGGAAGCAAGTGGAAAAGATAAATCCGCTATTTTGAAAAAAGCACTTTTGGGTCCTGTTACGCCTCTGGTTCCTGCTTCCATCCTGCAGTTTCACCCTAATGTAATCATTATTGCAGACGAAGATGCACTTTCCGAGTGTCAGATTTAATCTTATCGAATCGTTAAAGCGGATCATTCAAGCGACTCCTCTTGTAACATTCTTTCAAATTCTTCAACGGGAACAGGTTTTGAGTAGTAAAATCCCTGCACCATTTCGCAGCCGGCTTTGCGTAAGAACTCTACCTGTTCCCGCGTCTCTACCCCCTCCGCTACGATGAGCATATTCAGTTCCTTCGCCATCCTGATAATGTTTGTTACGATGGTAGTCTCCCGCTCCGAATCTAATGTCTCTCCCAACATAAAACGATCCAGCTTCAGTACATCCACCTTAAGATCCTTTAGTACGTTCAAAGAGGAATATCCGGATCCAAAATCATCTAATGATATGCAGAATCCTTTTTGATGCAGTATATTCAGGACCTTAATCAATTGATCCAAATCGGTATAAACGATATTCTCCGTTATCTCTAACTCAATCAGTCTTGTCGGTACATCTGCATCGTTCAGTTTTTGACAAATCGTATCAACATAGGTAGAGCCATACATATAGTTACGCGACTGATTAATCGAAATCGGCACGATTCGCTCTCCCCGATTCATTCGAGAATGCATAAATTGGCAAAGATGCTCCAACATATACATGTCCAGATTATAAATGCTGCCGGTCTTCTCCAGTAACGGTATAAAGTCACCCGGCATAACGACTGTGCCATTCGACCGGAACCATCTTGCCAGTGCTTCTCCACCAACTATTTTTTCAGTTAAAATATTGTATTTTGGTTGAATAAATAACTGAAATTCTCCTTTCTCCAGAGCCAATCCCATGGAGTTTTCAAGTTCTTTTTCGTAATCAATCCGATGCTGCATCTCTTTATCATATATTGCGATTTCTGATTCATAACTGCTTTTTATCGATTTACGTGCAATATTTGATTTCTCAATGGATGCCATAATATCAATATCCGATTCCCCTAAATAGTAAATTCCAAATGCTATTTGTGCGGGATAGTATAATTGGGAATTTTTCTCCCACGCTGATATGGTTTCTCGCAGCTGTTCTACGTAATATTTTGTCTCTTGCTCATTTTCCTTATTTAAAAATAAAAGTACAAATTGATCGGCACCTACGCGCGCATAGGTCTCTCCCTTTTGAGCAATTTTCTTTAAACATTGGCTGATATAAAGCAAGAAACTATCTCCTGCGCTATGGCCCAAGGCGCGATTTAGATATCGAAACTGTTTAATATCAAAATTTAGCAGCGTATACTGTTGTGGGGAAGATTTCCCGAGAATTTCTTGCGTGTTTATCTTAAAACCTTCCAGATTGGCCATCCCGGTGAGAGGATCATAATAAGCTAATTTCATAATTCGTGCATCCGACTTACTTTTAGTCACAACAATATAGATAATGGTCAATGTGAAAATAACCGCTATGATCATCAGTAGCAACATGGTAAAGAAAATAACTTTTTGTGAACGTTCAAAAACAACTTTAGAAGGTAATGAAGTAACCAGAATCCAATCATTTGCGCCTTCAATAGGGGCATACGCAAAAAAGCGTTCTTCGCCTCCCATCTCAAGACGAGCAACACCATTTGCGCCACTTTTCAAACCGGCTTTAAAATTCTCCACTTTTTTTTCTGTATTACTAATTTGGGCAACTTTAAGAATGTTTTTTCCTTGACGATTCGTCACCGGATGTAAGAGGACATCGCCACTTGAATTGGTAATAAACGCCATCCCACTTTTGTGATAAAAGGTGATATCAATTCGATCCACAAGGCTATCCAATGTATATCCGGAAAATAGTACACTGGCCAGTTTTCCTTTATGATATACCGGCACCGCATATACAATTCCCGGTGTCACTTCGTCTACTTTATCTATAATCGGTTCAGAAAGAGCTCGCTCCCCCGTAATGGCTTTCCGAAAAAAGGCTCGGTCTGCCACTGAAAATTTATATCCGTCGCTGCTGATTGCATTGCCCTGTAGATCGACGATGGCAATCCGAAATAATCCAAACTTATCCGCCTGTTGCTTGATACGCTGCATCTTTTCTTCCAGCGGAACTTCCGGTCGGGATATCGTTCCGTCTGCTAAGACTTCTAATATATCAAAGTCACGAGCTACCTGCCGTTTGACGGAAGCCGCTCCCTGGATGGCTACTTCAGATAGATGCATCCTAGATTCGGCTGTCAATAAATCTATGGTATACGAAGAATACCATATACTGAGTGCGGCAAACAATACTGCAATGATTGCCGCACTAATCATGTATTTTTTTTCTTTTGTATTTATCTTTCGCATCATGCCCACCATCTACTAATTCTAAAACGAATGTTTAGTTATTCGTACTTCACCGGAATAAAAGAATATAGTTAAATTATACAATCTGCAATCTGTTTTTGTCAACATTTTTGTCTGTTTGAGCCAAATATTTTGACAAATCCGACTATTTTTGTGTTCATTTTGTATTATTTATTCGTTATCCGCTTCAGGGGCATCATGGTCTACTTCCGGTTCATCGTGACTTACCTCGGGTTCATCGTGGCTCACTTCCGGAGCGTCATGGCTTGTTTCTGGCTCATCGTGGCTCACTTCCGGAGCGTCATGGCTTGTTTCTGGCTCATCGTGGCTCACTTCCGGGGCATCATGGCTTGTTTCCGGTTCATCGTGATCGCTTGCGGGACCAACATGATCAGTTGCAGGGCCAACATGGTCTGTCTCCGGTTCCTCGTGGTCTGTCTCCGGTTCATCGTGGCTCGTCTCCGGCTCTTCGTGGCTCGTCTCCGGCTCTTCGTGATCTGTCTCCGGTTCGATGGTTTCTTTTTTTATTGATGACGCAGGGATATGCGGAGGTTCCGTCTCATCTGAATCATTGTCCCTATCATCGCTATCGTCGGTATCATCTGCATCGTCGGTATCCTCTGCATCATCGATATCCTCCGAATCTTGTAAATCGTCATTGCTTTCAGATTGAGCTTCCGATGCATCATCATCGTCCTGATCATCTGTATCATCGTCGGCATCATCGTTGTCTTTAGCATTCCCTAGCATCAAAAGCTGATCTAATGGTAATTTTGCCAATTCCGGTATCGAATACGATGTCTGAACTTTCTCTTTTAACTGATATACCAACTGCAGCTTGCCCGCCGAAATATGATACGCCCCGGCTTCCTGCTGCATCTTTATATCATCGGAAAGTACCTGCCCCACAATATTCGGTTTAATTGCAGTTCCTTCCAATGCCTTTTCTATATGCTGAGCCAATTCGCCTTCTAGTTTCTGACCATATCCCGTATTCTTATTGCGAACAGAAAGCAGAATCGTATTTTTCTCCCCATCCAGATAGCGGCTGGTACTGAGCTCGGTAAATAGCATCTCTATCACATCATCCACGGGAAGACCGTGGAGTTTTTTTCCTTTTATAAATTCTTCGGCATCTGCATTGAGTGCTTTTGCCTCCAGTACGCGTTCGCGCCGGTTCGTAGTAATCTCAAAGCTGGGGTTAATATCAATCGTAATCAAGCTGTTGACTGCTATATTCTCCCAATACATTCCAAAACCCGATATAAATAACAACATACAGCAGGCAAAAGCATAAGACCATCTGCGTATGGGCATTCTTTGAATCCGGTGTTTGGTATCCTGGCGGGTAATCTCATCATGCTCCGACATCTTCTCTATAGAAGTCACATCAATATCTTTAAATAACGGATGTGGAAGTTGGTTTACTGCCCGATTGAGTGATGACTTAATTTGATGCTGCATCAAAAGACCTCCTTTTCCGCCAAATATTTTTTAAGCTTTTTCAGTGCCCGATGGTAGCGGGAAAGCACGGTAGACAAAGGTTCGTCAAATGCCTTCGCTATTTCTCGATGCGTTAGCCCCGAAACTACATGCAGTAAAATAACCTGCCTTTCACTTTCATTTAAGATGCTTAATGCTGCCTCAAGTACCAGACGATCGGTCGGGTCTGATACACAAGAATATCGCAAATCATCTTCCATAATAAATTCATCCGATAACATATTTGTCTTATTTTGACGCAAAAAACTAAAAGCAAGATTTTTGGAAATCGTAAAAATCCACGCAAGAGGCTTGCCTTGCGGTTGATACAGATGTGCTGCACTCCATATCTTAAGGTAAGTTTCCTGTACCACATCCTGTGTAGCACTTGGATCTTTTAAAATGGAAAGAACCAATGCGTATACCGCCCGTTCACTCAATCGATATAGTTCCTCAAATGCTGCACTATCATTTTCGCCAATCCGTGTAAAGAGACTTTCGTCGATTGTCTCTTGCCGTATTTTTTCGTGTATGGTTTCACCGCTTGCCATCATAAAAAAAATCATTGGTTACAACCCTTTCTTTCTATGCAGCTTTGTAAAATTCCTTTTTTTACCTGCATTACTGGGTTCAGCATATCATAATCCTTCTCGTTATTCAACTGATTGGTACTCGGCAGCGAGTGCCGAAAATCTCAACATTCGCTGCCTGTATATCCTATTTTCCTGCTTTCTAATCCTCAACTTCATCATCGGCATCGTCCACCGCTTCTACATCGTCAGCTTCTTTAACTTCCGGTTCGTCGGCTTCTTCGACTTCGACTTCTTCTACCTCTTCTACTTCCGGTTCGTCAACTTCTTCTACTTCGACTTCTTCAGCTTCTTTAACTTCCGGTTCGTCAACTTCTTCTACTTCGGCTTCTTCTGCTTCTTTAACTTCCGGTTCGTCGACTTCGGCTTCTTCTGCTTTATGCGCTTCTACTGCTGCCGCGCCTGCTGCTCTCCTACCTGCTGCCGCCACTTCATCTGCTTCATCTGCATCATCGGCTTCTTCAACATCATCGGCTTCTTCTGCTTTGTCGGATTCTTCTGCTTTGTCGGCTTCTTCTGCTTTGTCGGATTCTTCTGCTTTGTCGGCTTCTTCTGCTTTGTCGGATTCTTCCGCTTTGTCGGATTCTTCGGCTTTGTCGGATTCTTCCACTTCGGTCTCTGCGTCTTCCATCTGATCTAACGCATCTTCAAGACTTTCCAGATGCTTCGCATCGGCATCGCTCATGCCATCTTTTAATTCTCCGATCTTGCTCTCCAGTTCATCTAATGGAATGTTGTTCTCTGCTGCAACGTCTGCAAGATCACTGATTCGTGTATGAGCCAGACTCTCTGCCGTCAGAGATAAATCTTCTACGGTCAGGCGGTTAATTACTGCCATCTTACCTGCCGAAACCTGATGTTTCGATGCATTGTCTTCGATCTCTTTATCTACTTTTATCGTCTGTGTCAGTATCTGTGCGGTTGGAAGTCCATGTTCTTCCAAAGAAGATTCTACTTGCTCGCTGATCTTCTGCAAGGTTTTATCGGCCTTATCATCATCACCGGAAGTAATCAGTACGTCGTTCTCCTTATCTTCGGCTAAATATCCTTCTTCGACCATACTATCAATTAATTCATCTACTACTGCATTCAATTCTTTGGCCTTTGGCTGATGTTCTGCCAAGAGAGCTTTGGCATCTTCATTTGCACCAACCAGAGATACAACTCGATCTAACCGGTTCACCTGCATCTCAATGCCCGGATTGACATCCAGTGAAATATATCGATTAGGGTAGAAAAAATAAATTGCTATTGCTCCAAGAATAAGTATTGCCGCTGCTAATCCTACTACTGTTTTTCTTGTCTGTATCATATTGTACCTCCCTTTTCACGATCTGTTTTGGCTCTTTCACTCCTATAACGTCCACGTTATCTGTTTTATCGCACAAAAAAAATAAATCTATTTTAACCTAAGTCAAAATAGATTTATCTATGTAATATTACAGAACCTTGTTCTATGTGTTGAATTTCATATCCGAGCGATAGCAGTAGGCAATATTGCGTCCATGTTCTTTGGCATAGTAAAGTGCCATATCCGCACATGAAATTAATTCTTCATAGCCCTTTGCTTTGCATGACTCCGTCTCTGCATAGCCCACGCTGATCGTCACGACCCCAAACGGAGACGCTGCAAAAGGAATCTGCAGATCTGAAACTTTTTTTACTAAATCTTCCGATAATTGCTTTAGTGTTTTATTACCGTAATGATTACCCAATGTAAGGAATTCTTCACCTCCAAAACGAAAGATTTCAAGATTGAACTCCGATGCAAAGGCAGCAAAGCATGCACCCAGCCGACGAAGGCATTCATCCCCTTCTTGATGCCCTAACGTGTCATTATATCGTTTGAAATAGTCCACGTCTAAAATCATAATTCCTGTGGCACCGTCAAAGCTGCCTATGCCATCCGTGGCGTCCATCATTTCAAACATCTTTCTTCGATTTGGCAGTAATGTAAGTGCATCAATGTCTCTTTGTATCACCAACAAACGTTGATTTTCCATACTGTGCAATCGGATCTGGAACATCTTATTACCTATAAATGTACCTACAAAACCATAGACGACTGTATTGGTCATATTATCCTGCGCCGGTGCATTCGGCAATACTAGGAAAGACACAATGCAAAACATCATGCCCGTAAATGCCACAAATAAATTTACATGCCATCTTTTATCTAACATAATAATGGGAAATATCAACAAAAATGCTATAAATGTGACGGAGGATCCCCCCTGTGACATCTTATAAGTTCCATGATAAATAGCTACCATAAATAGCACTGCAAAATACAGATAAATTCCGGGCAGCAGCCGGTTGGAAGATTTGGAGGCACCAAATCGAAACAGCAGAAAAAACGCACCGTTTAATAGTGCCGATGCTATATAAAGTGCTGTAAATTCCTTCCAACTGGGGGCAAACAAGCTGATAAGCGCCACACATGTCAAAATTATAAACATAAAAAAGGAAAGCTGCCGAACTAGATTCACATTACTCGTATTAATCGCCTGCCGATTGTTTTGAATCATCGTGCGAATATGATTTTCAGGTTCATGTGGAGCATATGTCATACCACTGTCCTCCATCGATTTGCAAGCTGATTATGGATAATAATATTCCCTGCTGCATCTTTTCTCTATTATACTTTATTTTCAGAAGTAAATGCAAGGTGTAATATAGCTGATTCGCCCTGTAAAACCAGATATCAAGCTTTGACAACATTGTGTAATATGAAATTATTGCTGAGGAATCCTCAGTTCCGTGCCAATGGGTACAT
>JAVWRQ010000067.1:0-11796 GCA_036634775.1 Clostridium sp. | reverse complement strand
TACTGGCAGCGCTGGTGGTGCTGAACTTGTAAGTGGCAGGCGTCAGTGCTAAATTTTATCTCTGGAGAGGCGTTCATAGTAGAATATATATTGCTGCATGAGCCCCGCGTACCCTTTATAGAACCTGAAATTATCTTTAATGATTGTTGAAAATAGTTGGTTCTTAGGAATGGTATCATATTTCTTTTTGTAGTAATGTGCCAGCAGAATCTGCTCGATCCAGGTGTCCACCGGAAAGGCGTTTATGTGGTGAAGACCAAAGAGACAGATGCAGTTGGCTACTTTTGTGCCAATTCCATAAAAACCGGTGAGATATTTCATGGCATCTTCGTACTCCATCAAGGCAAGATGGGATAGATTCAGATGCCCATCTGCACCGTCGTGGCAGATCTTATATATATATTTGCTGCGATAGCCAAGCTTTAGGGATTTTAAATCCTCTAAAGAAGCAGCACAAAGCTGTGCCGCACTGGGGAATGCATAAATACTGGATTCATGTACTGTGATTTTCGTACCGTAGGAGCGGCTCAGAGCTTCTACGGTTTCTTTTATCTTAGGAATCGTTTTTTGCTGAGAAATAATAAAAGTTACAATCATCTCCCAGAGATCCTGATTTAAAATATGAATTCCACTGCCGGCTTCCGCCGCTTTCTGCAAATACAGGTCTTTTTTCTTAACGGTAGTGATAAAGTGACTATAATCGGTTCCCAAATCAAAATAGCGATACCAAAAGGGAACTTCTTCATCCGAGCAGCGAAAGGTAAAAAAATTTCCTCTTTGAGAAATTTCTAAATAATGCTCTCCGCTGATGACCGCGTAACCGATCGCAGAAGGATCTTTATATAAGGCGTCGGTATCAGGCAGACGCCGCATACGAAAGCACTGACCCGAGTTTGCAATTTGCTGTAAATCAAAGTTTTTTATCTCTAATGTAATCATAGATTCTCCTCTGTATAGCCGGTATTATCTTTTTAGTATATCATAAAAAAATCGTTGCGCAAGAGCAGTGACTTTAGTATACTGATAGTTGATTATATGAGGTAAATCAAGACGAAAGGCAAGGGCGTAAATATGTTAGAAGTAGGAATCAGAGGAAGACAGGAAGTTATGGTGACAGAAGATAATTCTGCCAATACGCTGGGGAGCGGCCTGTTAGAGGTATTTGCAACGCCGGCTATGACGGCATTGATGGAAAAGACCGCCTGGATGAGCGTGGCACCTTATATGAACGACGGAGAGGGAACCGTTGGAACTGTTTTAAATATTAAGCATACAGCAGCAACTCCACTGGGGATGATGGTTCGGTGCGAAAGTGAACTGATCGAGGTGGATGGAAGACGCTTGGTCTTTCATGTGGAAGCATTTGATGAAAAAGAAAAAATCGGCGAAGGTGAGCATGAGCGTTTTGTGATAAACAACGAGAAATTTATCTTGAAGGCACTTAAGAAAGTGGAAAAATAATGATAATTACCTATATTCACCACAGTTCATTTTCCGTGGAATTAGAGCAAGTGACGATGTTATTTGATTATTATAAAGGGAAGCTTCCGGAATTTTCCCGGGAAAAACCATTGATTGTTTTTGCCAGTCATTTTCACGCAGATCATTACAGCCCAATCATTTTTACATTAGCAGAAGATCGAGAAGATGTTTTCTATATTCTTTCTTCTGAAATCCAAAAACGAAAAGTACCTGAACAATTGTTGAACCGCATTCGATTTGTAAAGGCAGGGGAACGATTTTTTACGGAGCAGGGCAATCTGGAAGTTGAGACTTACAAATCAACGGACGAGGGAGTTGCTTTTTGGATCAGCGGCGAGGGACAGCAGATTTATCATGCCGGAGATTTGAACAATTGGTGGTGGGAAGGGGAAGATAAGGCATGGAATCACAACATGGCTGCCGATTATAGCCATGAGATAGAGGCTATGGCGGGACACAAGGCCGATGTTGCATTTCTTCCGCTGGATCCCAGACAAGAACAGCAGTTTTATCTGGGATTTGATGAATTTATGAAGAAAGTTTCGGCAGAGATTGCTTTTCCTATGCATTTCTGGGAGGATTACAGTATGATCAATCAGATAAAACAGCATCCGTGCAGCAGCACATACCGGGATCATATTGCAGAGATTCACAAAGAAGGAGAGGTATTTTATTACGGATCCGGACGGTGATTGGCTGGAAATTGTGCCAAAGAAATAGAGGCAGAAACGGAGAAAGAAAGATATGATGATAATTAAAAATGGACGTGTGATTGATCCAAACAGTGGATTTGATGGTTTGGCAGATCTGGTGATCGAAGATGGGAAGATCATGAAGATCTTAAAACACGATGAAAACAGACAGGTTGCAGCTGTAAGTGAGGAGAGCGATCGTTCGGAAGTGATAGATGCAGCCGGTTTGATCGTGGCTCCCGGTCTGGTGGATGTCCATGTTCATTTTAGAGATCCCGGATTTACGTATAAAGAAGATATCGAGACGGGAGCAGCGGCTGCAAAGGCGGGAGGCTACACGACTGTAGTCTGTATGGCCAATACAAAGCCACCGATCGATACAGTAGAGACATTGGAGTATGTGCTGGAAAAGGGCAGGACAACCGGAATCCATGTCTTGGCCGCGGCTGCAGTATCCAAAGGACTAAAAGGAAAAGAACTGACGGATATGGAAACCTTGAAGATGCATGGTGCAGCCGGTTTTACCGACGATGGCGTTCCACTGATGGATGTCAATCTGGTGAAGAGGGCGATGGAGGAGGCCAGACGACTGAATCTGCCACTTAGTTTTCACGAGGAAGACCCGGCATTTATTATGGATAATGGAATTAATAGAGGTCAGGTATCCCGAATCTTGGGAATCGGTGGTTCTCCCGCCTTGGCAGAAGATTCGCTGGTGGCCAGAGACTGCATGATTGCGCTCCACACAGGTGCTGCTGTCAATATCCAGCATATCAGCTCTAAGAATTCAGTGAAGATGGTGGCACTGGCAAAACAATTGGGAGCTGATGTGTGGGCAGAAGCGACACCTCACCATTTTTCTTTGGATGAGACAGCCGTTCTACGGCATGGAACCTTAGCCAAGATGAACCCGCCGCTTCGCACCGCAGAGGATCGGGAAGCAATTATCGCCGGATTAAAAGACGGTACCATTGATATCATCGCTACCGACCATGCGCCTCACAGCGAGGAAGAAAAGAACCGGCCTTTTACTGAGGCACCCAGCGGTATCATAGGACTGGAGACCGCACTTCCATTGGCAGTGACCGATCTGGTAAAAACAGGACATCTTTCTTATACCGAATTATTTCGAAAGATGTGTCTGAATCCGGCAAAGCTATATCGTCTGAAAACCGGATATATCACCGAGGGCGGAGATGCAGACTTGGTGATATTCGATGACAGGGAACCGTTTACAGTGGAGAAATTCCATTCCAAATCAGCTAATTCACCATTCACAGGGGAAGAACTTTATGGAAAAGTAAAGATGACGATCTGTGCCGGAACCATAGTTTATAGAGAGTAAAATAGTGGGATAGAATCAATAAACGATGATTCTATCCCACTATTTTTAACCGTTATTTGTATCTTTACTGCTATGCTGCATCAGCAGATGTAATATCTTTAATATCCTTATATCCGGCAGAATCCGGTAGAACAATCTCTACGGGCTGTCCGGGATTCAGTATTTCGACATCACCGTCCATATTGATCGTAAGTTTCTCATCTTTTACAAACATGTCCATCGTCATGATGATCTTGGCATTTGAGAAAAAATTATCGGGGGTCAGAGTATAGCTTCCTTTGACATCGTGTACTTTGACCGTCATACCATCCAGAAGACCGGAGACACCCATCTGGGCAAATGTCTGTTTCATATAGTCGTTCATCTTGGCACTGTCCATCGTATAGTAGAGAATACGTTTATCTCCCTCTGCTTTGATAGAAATAGAGGAGAGAAAATCGGAAGGTGTGTTCAACGAGGAGGCTGCTCCCATGGCAGCTTTCATGGCATCGGCCATATTTGTTTTTACTTTTGTCTTTTCACCGGCAACTTCACTGTAGGTATAGCCGTCCTTATACCAAGATACCGATGCCATAGACTGCCCATCTGTGGTCATGATACTCTTGTTTAAAAACTGCAGTTGTTCGGGGTGGTTCATGTTCTTAAATAGAGCATTCATATCCATCGTCATAGCCATCGTATTAGTACCATCACTCATCGTCATATTCGTATGGTAATATAAGTTGGCATCGGACATGGCATTAGACCTGGCAGTCATCTGATCATAGATGGCTTTATCCTCTGCATTAAGCTGTGCAAAAGCTGTAATCGAGGAAAATAACATCATACCTGCAACCGCAGGCAGTAACCGAGAAAATAACCGTTTCATATTCATGTTCATGGAACCTCCTTCTTGTTTTTAATTTATTTTATACCCCTCCATCTGCTATGTCTATATGTATTTAAAAACTAATAAAAAAAGTTTTATATATTGTAAATGGTTAGTATTGATTTTGGAGACACAGTAGGCTATTCTATTAATATCGGCAATGCCGGAAGGAGAAATAAATTATGACAACTATGTTAAAACGCGGAGCGGGTATTTTGATGCCGGTATCAAGTCTGCCATCCCCTTACGGGATCGGGACTTTTGGAAAAAGCGCTTACGAATTTGTAGATTTATTAAAAAAAGCAAGACAATGCTATTGGCAGGTGCTGCCGCTTGGACCAACCAGTTATGGAGACAGTCCTTATCAGCCGTTCTCTGCTTTTGCCGGGAATCCTTATTTTATCGACTTGGATATCCTGAAGGAAGAAGGTCTGATCACGGATGAAGAAATCAATCAGTGCTATTGGTGTGATGTGGCAGATGAAGTAAAGTATGATGCGATTTATTACTATCGTTTTCCTTTGCTTAAAAAAGCTTATAAGAGGAGTACCTATAAGGAAACGAAAAAATACGAGGACTTCTGCGAAGAAAATCAGGCATGGCTTCCGGATTATTGTCTCTATATGGCTTGCAAAGAGCTGTTTGGAGGGGAAGAGTGGCTGAAATGGGAAGAGGATATTCGTTTTCGGAAACCGGAGGCAATGACGCACTATGAAAAGGAACTGGCTGACGAGATGGATTACTGGAAGTTCCTTCAATTTAAATTCAGTGAACAGTGGAATGCCTTAAAGACTTATGCAAATGACAACGGAATCAAAATTATCGGAGATATCCCTATTTATGTAGCCATGGACAGTGCAGATGTATGGAGCCATCCGGAACTTTTTGAATTGGACGAGAAGACGCTGTTTCCTCTGGAAGTGGCAGGCGTTCCCCCGGATGCTTTTTCCGATGAGGGACAGATGTGGGGAAATCCGATCTATAACTGGATGAAGATGGAAGAAACCGATTTTTCATGGTGGAAAGATCGTATGAAAGCTTCCGCCGGGCTATATGATGTGATACGAATTGATCATTTTATCGGTGTAGTCCAATATTATTCCATTCCCTATGGTTCTAAAAATGCCAAGATCGGTGAATGGAAAAAAGGACCCGGAAAGAAGCTGACCGATGTGATAAATGAGGCAGTGGGTGAGATGAAGATTATCGCTGAAGACCTAGGAGTGTTCTGTGCAGATGTCAAAAAACTATTAGCGGAGACCGGGTATCCGGGGATGAAGATTATTGAATTTGCTTTCAGCGGAGACCGGTTTAATGAACATCTTCCGCATTGCTATGAACCAAATTCCGTTGTATACGGAGGAACCCATGACAATGAAACACTGGTGGGCTACTTCAAACCGGACAGGAGGCAGTGGTGGGAATTACAGTATATTGCCGATTATCTGGGTGCAGAACATCAGAATGAAGTGGTAGACCGGGTATTTCGGGCGGCGTATGAATCAGTGGCCAGTGTGGCTATCTTCCAGATGCAGGACGTGCTGAAGCTGGATAATTATGCGCGAATGAACACACCGGGTACATTGGGTCAAAATTGGCGCTGGCGTATGAAACCGGGACAATTTGGAGAAGCTGAAATTAATTACCTTTCTAAATTAGTGGATGTTTTTGGAAGATTTCAGGAAGGAAGATAATTTGAGAGAGGATGTGGTTGGATGCAGTTAAGGAATAAACAAATTTGCATCTTCTTGCTGTCAGCGGGAATTGCCGTTATGGCAACGGGATGTGCGAAGAAAACAGAGACGGTGGTTCAGTCAACGGAAGCAGCTCAGACTACTGAGGCGGTTCAGACCAGTGAGCCGGTTCAAACCAGTGAGTCAGTTGCAAAGGAACCAGAAAAGGAAAAAGAACCGGAAGTTCAGGGAGAAGCCATTAATATAATGACGGGAGTGGTATCGGAAGCCGGTATGAGTACGGTCACGATTACGAATGCCAAATATCCTGCCGGCATCACATTTTTAAAAGAAGATGCAGCTACGGGATTTGCTGATGGACTTCTCCTTAAACAGGAAATCACTATTTTTTATCGAGGCGAAGTGAAAGGTACAGATGCCTCAGCAGCTACGGTGGAATTGCTCCGTGACAAGCGAAGTGGTGATGAAGAATCAGAAGCGGCCATGGTTTCCGGCAAGGTTCTGGGGATTGGGATGAGTGCGGTTTCCATTGAAACAGACGATGGAAAAACCTTTACATTTGAACAGGATCCCAAACCGGTCAACATGACAGATGGTCCCATGGAAGGCGACCATGTGACGATTATTTATTCTTATCAGGATGAGGCAAGGGAAGGCGAGGTCGTTCCGGAGCTGATTAGAAAATAGCAAATCTTTTTCAAACTCGTTCGGATTCTATCTCATAACGTTCATAGGCATTAATTACGGTGGTACTTTCATAAGCAGAACAGCGCTTGAATTTACCGCCGTAATTTTGATGGACGTGCCCATGGATAAAATACTCCGGTTTATATTTTATAATCAGTTCATTAAATGCCCGAAAACCGGTGTGAGCAAGGTCATCGCCGTCATTTACGTCGTAGGCGGGGGCATGGGTCACCAAAATGTCAAAGCCTTTATAAAAAAGCAGCTTTGGCCATAGTTTTTGCACCCGTTTTTTCATGGCTCGCTGGGTATACTGGTGTTCCCCGTCCTTGTAGCGCACAGAGCCGCCCAGCCCCAGAATGCGGAGACCTTTAAATTGGTAGACCGAGTCTTCGATGCAGATACAGCCCTCCGGCGGTGTCTGGGCATAGCAGTCATCGTGATTGCCGTGCACGTACAGCACCGGAGCATGGGAAAAGGTAGCCAGAAAGGATAGGTACTGTGGTGCCAGATCACCGCAGGAGATAATCAAATCTATGTTCGCTAATTTTTCCTTTTCAAAATAATCCCATAGGAACTTTGATTCACAATCCGCCAGTACCAGTATTTTCATAACGGCAATCTCCCTTCAACTAATCTTAAAATTCTCGACTTACGCATCAGCGATGATGGTATCTGTGATGAGCGTCCATCGTTATAGTGCCGGTTTTTTAATACCGGACAACAATACGACATGTTTTGCCGCATCGGTCAGCGTGTCAAATTCCGGAATTGAACCGATGACGTTGGCTGCCAGCCAGTCCATGGTGATGATTTCTTCCGGAGCCAAAGTGTGATTCTCATCGGTTTGAACGATACCATCCTGAGAATATAAAATTCCGGAAAATGGATGGAAGGAGCCGGATTCAATGCCTCGACGCATGAACGCCACTAAGCGCTTTGTACCGGGGGAAAGATTCTGACTGTATATCATATCCACGACACCGGAAGACAGTCCCCACCAGTAATTCAGTGCCCGTGTGCCATCGGCCGAATCGTCTCCGTCCCAGGAACCACTCATGATGCTGCGTATGATTTTCTCATAGAATTTCCCCCAATTCCATAGGGGGGTGGCGGCATTAAATGGGGAGGTACCGTTATCGTGTTCATCCAGGCGGTAGAGACCATACTGCCGAGAGGCATATTGCGGAATAATCATATCCTGACTGGAAATATAGGAAATATTATGCTTCTTAAAATATTCAATCACATCATCATTCTTTACCGTGGACCACTTTAGAAAAATATCTGCCCGTGGATTTACCAGATGGGCACCCAGTGCAAATGCGTTAATATTGGCGGTCATACCATAGATTGGATAATCGGCAATATAACCAATTCGGTTGTTGTCAGCCAGACTTCCGGCAATCATCCCACAGAGAAATTTGGCCTCATACATGCGTCCGTAATAAGTTCGTATATAGTGATGGGAGGTATTGAGGGAGCAGTTTAAAATCTTTATATGGGGGTAATTAACCGCGGCTTTCAGGCTGGAGGGAATGAACTCCGGTGTAGTGGTAAAAATGATGCTGCATCCTTTTGCGATGGCATCTTCGATTGCGTGATAGCATTCTTCACCCGGAGCCACATGGTCCATACACAGCGTTTCAACTTGTTCGGAGAATACTTCCTCAACATGGCGGCGCCCCAGTTCATGGGCATAGGTCCAAGCGGAAGAGGACGCATCTTTGGAGTGAATAAATGCGATTTTCGCCTGTTTGGGAGACGTGGGAAGTAACAGGTTGAACAATGTTTTTTTGGCCGTCGTCTGGGCCGGATCCATCAAAAGTGCTACCGATTGATTCTCTTCCAAAAGTTTGAATTCCTCCCAGATCCGAGTCAGGTTATCCTTCAGTTCGGTCGATGAAACGGTTCGGAGTGATTCATAGCCATAAACACCGATATAGGTAAGCAGGGCATCCCCAAATGAAATTGACAGCATCTCTCCGCCTTTATTCAGGTAGGCATTTTTAAATTTTACAAAATCAGAGGAAAAATGCTCTCTGGTACTTTCATCCCAAATCTTTTTACTGTCTCCGGAAACGGCTGCGGCTAGTTTTGGAAAACTGCCAATTTTAGAAAACAGAATGTAGTTTACATTGGTGAGACGGTAAAACTCCATATATTCATAATAAATGATATTTTCCGGTTCCTCACTTCTTCGGGGCACCATACGGGTGACGATGGCCGGGATACATGGGGAGTCAAAGTACTTTAGAACACTGACTCTTTTATTGCCCTCGACAATATAGTAGCGTCCCATAAATTCACAGGCAGTCACCGGTTCTCGAATCCCTTCTTCCAAGTGGGAATCACAAAGGGAAATCCATTTTCCGGCAAATTCGGATCGGGGATCTAAAAGCGGCATGAAGTTGGGGGCAAAAGCAGTGCGCCTGCCTGCTGTTTTCGTTCCGGCAATCAGTTCTGTGGGGATCTGTGACAGTCCCAGCTTTACTTCTGAAACAATATCAATATGAGGGGCAATACTTTCCTCCAGTGCCTGAAGGTAGGGATAGCTGCCATTTGCAAGGTGCCGTTGATAATCCTTTTTCCCCAATTTATAGGCTTTCATATAATCGTCAAAAGACATAAAAAACCTCCATCCGTAATCGACCTGTTTGATTTTTAGATCTTTCAAATATAACATATGAGGATAAAAGTTTCAATAAATCTCTTTAAATCTACGAATTACCTTTTAATTGCAAGGTTTTTTCAAAAGGGGATTGCAAAATTATTATTTTCCTGTAGAATAGAATAGACGAAACAGGAGGGGCCGTGTAAAAGCTCCTATTTTTATGTGAGGGAAAAAATATGATAAGTGCAAGTAATGTGACGCTGCGTTTAGGGAAAAAAGCGTTGTTTGAGGATGTAAATATTAAATTTACCGAGGGAAACTGTTACGGTATGATTGGCGCAAATGGAGCGGGAAAGTCTACATTTTTAAGAATTCTTTCCGGTCAGCTGGAGCCGACGACCGGTGATGTGATCATCACAGCAGGACAGCGACTTTCATTTTTACAGCAGGATCATTATAAATATGACGAATTTACGGTGCTGGATACTGTAATCATGGGTAATGTCCGATTATATGAAATCATGAAAGAAAAAGATGCAATCTATATGAAGGAAGATTTTACGGAAGAAGATGGCATTAAGGCAGCTGAATTAGAGGGTGAATTTGCCGCTATGGATGGCTGGGAAGCAGAATCAAACGCTGCGAATATGCTAAATGGTCTGGGAATTGAAACGGATTTTCATGATCAACTGGTAAAAGATCTCAATGGATCACAGAAGGTGAAAGTTCTTTTAGCACAGGCACTGTTTGGCAACCCGGACATTCTGCTTTTGGATGAGCCGACGAACCATTTGGATCTGGATGCGATTGCATGGCTTGAAGAATTTCTTATTAACTTTGAGAATACGGTTATTGTGGTTTCCCATGACCGGTACTTCTTAAATAAAGTCTGTACACAGATTGCCGATATTGATTATGGAAAGATTCAGCTTTATGCAGGAAACTATGATTTCTGGTATGAATCCAGTCAGCTGGTAGTAAAACAGATGAAGGAATCCAACAAGAAAAAAGAAGATAAAATCAAGGAATTACAGGAGTTTATTCAACGATTCTCCGCTAATGCGTCTAAATCGAAACAGGCAACATCCAGAAAGAAAGCATTGGAGAAGATTGAACTGGACGAGATCAGACCTTCCAGCCGTAAGTATCCATATATTGATTTTAGACCGGAACGTGAGATCGGTAATGAGGTCTTGACCGTTGAGAACCTTTCAAAAACAATAAATGGCGTAAAGATTTTGGACAATATCTCCTTTACATTGAGAAGAGAAGACAAAGTTGCACTGGTAGGACCCAATGAATTGGCCAAGACGATTATTTTTAAGATCCTGTCCGGTGAGATGGAAGCAGATGAGGGATCTTATAAATGGGGACTTACCACATCCCAGGCATATTTTCCGAAGGATAACAGTGCTGAATTTGATAATGATGATACGATTGTAGACTGGCTGACTCAGTATTCACCTGAGAAAGATGTCACCTACGTGCGTGGATTCTTAGGTCGTATGTTATTTGCCGGAGATGATGGCATGAAGAAAGTCAAGATACTTTCCGGTGGCGAGAAAGTTCGCTGCATGTTGTCCAAGATGATGATTTCCGGTGCTAATGTACTGCTGCTTGACGAGCCAACGGATCATTTGGACATGGAGTCGATCACTGCACTCAACAACGGAATGACAAAGTTCTCCGGTGTACTCATTTTCTCGTCTCGTGATCATCAGATCGTGGAGACGACCGCTAATCGTATTATTGAGGTCGTAAACGGAAAACTCATTGATAAGATCAGCAGCTATGATGAATATCTGGACAGCGATGAGATGGCGAGAAAACGTCAGGTATTTACAGTGACAGAGCAAGATGAGGAAGACGATTAATTTATAGATCGAATTAATAAATGAGTGAGATCCCAAATCCACATGAACCGGGTTCTCACTCATTTAATTTTTTTTTGCTTTCCAGATAACTGAGATAATTAACATAATCAATGAGCTGACTTTTAGATTTGGCAGTGAACGACTCGATGCGGCACACAAAAGCTCCGATTGTGACGTGGGGTATAAATACATGGGTGAACTCGGATGGAATCTTGGGATAGGCGATACGCCCTAGAATATAATCGGTGCTGACTCCATAAAAATCAGCAAGAACGATCAAATGCCGGAGAGGGAGATCTCGCTTACTTAATTCATAGTTAGAATAAATCTGTTGGGTGATTCCCAAAGCGGAAGCCACCTCTGCCTGTTTTACGTTTTTTTCTTCTCTTAGATCACGAAGTCGATTGCCAATTATGTCCATACTTATCACCTCAAATCAATGTAGAAACAATGTATCATACATAAAAAGTAATGTATCCAAATACATTTAAAATGATGTATAAAAATATAAAATACAATAAAACAAGGTAAAAACAAAGGATA
>JAVWRQ010000066.1:0-11854 GCA_036634775.1 Clostridium sp. | reverse complement strand
GTTCTGACCTATGGTTTAGCACCATTTTTTTGTTTCAACTCCTAAAGACAGGTATCATACCGTATTCGGGGATAGAGGTCAATCGCTTTTATTAAAAAACTAAATTGAAATTAGGAATTTGTATTTTTAAAGAAATAGAGATGAAACATGCAGATAGAATTTGCTTCTCAAAATCAAATTCTATAGGGGGACAAATGTAAATCCTTTCATGATTTACATTTGTCCCAGTACCACATATTTCATCTCTAATTTGTTTAAAAGTGTCTGTTACGTTACACATGAATTCCCTATTTCACAAAGTTAATAAATCCCGTAATAACAAATGTATTAATCAGGTTAATAAACAGACTTCCTACCAAAGGAACAATAAAAAACGCATTAGGTGAAGCACCATATTTCGTTTCAATTGACTGCATATTCGCCATAGCCGTTGGAACGGCACCCAGGCCAAATCCACAGTGCCCAACTGTAATCATCGCAGCATCATAAGTTTTTCCCATCAACCTAAAGGTAATAAATATTGCACATAAAACCATTAGGACAGTCTGTGCTAATAAAAGTACGATCATCGGGATTGCCAAATCTGCCAACTGCCATAACTTTAATGTCATCATAGACAATGCTAAAAATATTAAAAGAGAAATATTACTAATAATCGATACTTCAGGAAGTCTTAATTTTATCCGATTAAAACCTTACCTGCTTCCATCAGTGTCTTGCCATCTGCTACAATTGTGGCATCTCTCATAATCAAATCATAGTGGCAGGCTGCTTTTACCGTACCGCCTAATGTAATACTGGTGCCAATGCCGATATGTGCTGAACCGAATACCCCTTCGTCTTCCAGCATAAATCCCATAAAACTACATTTTGGATTAAGACCAACCCCCATCTCCGCTATGTTATATACATTTGGATCATGTTTTGCTTCCAAATCCGCGATGAGCATCTTAGCCTGTTTTCCACCGTCAATTGAAATAATACGGCCATTTTCCACAACGGCTCGTACCGGCTCATCTAAAACCCCGATTCCTATGTATGGAATACTGGCATCCGCCACAATGACGCCATTTGCCGTTCCCTCCAGTGGTGATACATTCGCCTCTACCGTTGGAATCGTAGAAAACTGTCCTTTTTCTACCATGCAATAAAGTGAATTTCCTCGTCTTCCCTCTGCACTATATCGAAGATTTGTACCATTTGCAGTCGTTAAAACGATTTCCTTAGAACCTGCCAAGGCTGCTGCCATCGCCTTGCAGACAATCTTAGCTTCTTCAAAATCACCTTCAATTCCACCATGGATTAACATATCTTCGCTGAACTGTGTCAAAACCACACCTCTGGAACCATTCTGCACGGCATCTTTCACCGCATTCGTATGAGTGATGGATTTTCCTACAATAGAAATAAATGCATCACTGGCTTTCATCGCAGCTGCAATTGCTTTGGGTGGTTCCTGACTATCATGGTCTCTCGGTTCCATCACAACCAAAATTGGTTGTGCCCCTACACGATAAACGGCTGTCGCTACGGCTTCTGCAATCCGCATCTTAGATTCCTCGGTAACAATCACAACCTCTTCCTCCGGCTGCACTTTGACACAGGTGGTTACTACCTTGTCTGCCCCTCTTGCCATTAAAATCTTTTTCATCTGCCATACCTCCATTTTTTTATTCTATATTCTATAGAATTAATATTATTAAAAAAAAAGAAGTTTCCCTCTTTTTTTCTTATTCTACTTTATCTGCCTCTCGTCTGCCTTGAATATACTTCTGACCGTTGCGTATATGGTTAATCATCGCCTGCTGTGCCCTTGCCAGATCATGTGCTTTAATGGCATCGGCGATTTCTATATGTTCCTCGTAAATCTGGCTATGACGTACGGCATTACCAGCCGAGTACTTCATATCCCTTGCAATCACTGTGTTAAGTGTATCTAAGAGTTTGGAAAGCATGGTATTATTTGCCATGCCATAAATGATAGCATGAAAACTTTGGTTGGTTGTTGCAATTTCCATGATATCTTTTGATTTTTTTCCCGCTTCTGCCACTCTGTATAACTGATTCAATGCCTCTTCGTCAAATTGATCCATGGCATCTTCCAGAGCCAGTCGTTCCAATGCTTCTCGGCAACGGTATGCTTCTGTAATCTCCGATTCGTCCAGCTCCTTTACAATAGCACCGCAGTATGGAATAATCTCTATAAATCCGTCACCGGCTAACTTTTTAAATGCTTCTCTTACCGGTGTGGCACTGACCTCCATCTGCTTTGCAACATGCTGCTCCTGGAGTTTTGTTCCCGGAGGAAGTTCTCCATTCACAATTGACTGCATTAATATTCTATATACTTTCTCATTAAGCGGTATTCGTCCTACCGCCGGCAAGTCTTGGATATACATCTTTCACCTCAAATATCCGCACCGCCCTTATATTCTATAGAATATAGTATTCCGGTGCATTTGTCAATCCCTTTTCCAAATTAAGTGTCCTATTCATTATAAAGTACTCTGCATTTTTTTTCAATCATTTATCAAGCATCCTACTTTTATCCAACCAATCACTTTTTATCTATTCAGCATACACTATTTATGTAACAAATATTTTAATTGTTTTCTTCCAAGTCATTGACTTTATCAAAAAATTTGTTATAATTAAATCAACTCATCTAACATGTTTAGAAAGAGAATCCGGTTTTCGCAAAGCGATTACCGGTTTTTGATTTATCCGGTAAATTTTTTATGTAATTCTGATGTGCTTTATCATAATCTCGCTTTGCACTAATGAAAAATATAGGAAATGCTGTAATTAACCTTACTCTTTTTGGACTTTTATCATCAAATACTACTAAATAATCAATTTCCTCTTCTTGATATCTTAGATAGATTCTATTTCTCTTATCAGAATTCACCTTTTCCCAATACTGAACTCTTGCATCACCACTATTATACATTTCAATAACAGGTTTAATCCATCCTACTCTTGTGGAACGATAAATGCATTTTTCTCTTTCATTCATGTTTCCCACGATTATAGAATTTGTCAAATTAATACAATTACTATCACACATAAATGAACTACTATCATTGTTGCAAGGTAAAATGTCAAGTTTCTCCTTAGGTTCAATACTAGCAGCATGCCAAAAAATTTCAGCTTTATATTCAATCCAATTTAATGGCACATAAATTTCTCTTTCACCTAACTGAGGTCTATTTTCTTTAGAAGCCATACTACTTTTGAATAAATCATAGCATTTATCCATTATTTTATCGATTTCTATCAACCCACTTATATCAATTGGGATTAGTTTACTCATTCGTATTCTCCTCCCTAATTCATCGGTTTCCAAATAAACAGATTAAATTTCTGTTCATCTCTTGCCGTATTGTGATCTAAGTTTCTTTTCTTTTGCAACGCTTCTACAAGCTTAATTTTCCCAACGTTTGAATCTGTTTCTTTACATAATCCCCTGTGATAATATGCTAATGCTCCATTTATCAAATCAGCCAATTGGAGTATTTCTGATTCTTTTGAATTGATTTGTCCAATTTGTTTAATAACCTCTCTCCTGAAATCATATTTATTATTACACAAAACCTCTCTAAGCTTATTAACTCTCTTTCCACCTCTTGTATCTTTAATATCAACTAGAATATGATATTCATTATCTGGATTTATTACAGGATCGAGCATTAAAAAATACATTTTATAATACCATAAGTCATAGTCTCCATTATTATATTTTTCATGATCTAATGTCGACTTTTCGGTTGCTACCAAACCTCTGTATGACAAATTATCATTTGTCCAAAAATAATTCAACAGTTCCAAATAAAGGTCAATTTTAGATAAAGATACTTTTGTCCATTTTATTTCAAAATAACTATCTACCCCATGCTTTTTCTTGATTGTTCTAATATCTTCGTATATTTGTTTTTTCTTTTCGGCTTCGCAATAAACTGCTCCTAAAATCATTACAGGAGAATCATCCTGTTGTAAATGACAGCTTTCATCACAATAGACATTATATTTCACTTAATAAATCCCCCTTTTTAAGTTTATCCGACTAAAACCTTACCTGCTTTCATCAGTGTCTTGCCATCTGCCATACCTCCATTCACATCTTGCACCTCAAATTAGCAGATTCTCCTGCTCCAACCGAATATTCCACTGGCACATCATCCCGATCACCTCTCGGAACTCTGCATATCGTGGATCTTCCCCCATATCTCTCAGCAATTTTTGGTAAGATGCCGTCGGAAGCGGCATGCCTTTTTCTCGATATTCCGTAAGAGTCTCTACATCCATCCGATAAGGCAGGAGCGTCGGAATCACATTCTGCCGCAATCTGGTGAAGATTCGAAAGCCGCCAACATCAATATCACTCCAGTGGAAATAGAGCATTTGACTTTTTTCCAATCCCCCCTCGTATATCTTGCGAAACCATCTTCCTTTGATTGGACTATAACATCCGCCATGGTATAATACTAACTCCTCTTCCTGTTTTTCATGAGCCGTATACCAGACATAATTCGCTTTATTTTCAATAAATAAAACCCGATTGATCCGTGTCATATCGACCCGTTCTATTTCATCCACCGTAAGTGAATTAATATAAGCACCGTAAGTCTGGGTTCCATAACTGATTGTATCACCATTTTTAAGAAAAACTTCAATTGATCCGGTAAATTCCAGAATCTCCGGCCACTTCACCAGACCTCGTTCACGAAGCAATTCCTCATCGGTAAAAATTTCTTCCGCCTTCTTTTTGATTGCACGAAGCACCGAAAGCACTTTGCCCTTTACACTTCGTTCAAAATACTTGCTGTCACCATATAGATTCGTACTGAGAACCCGCTCCTGGATTTCATCTTGATTATCTGCCAGATAAACTAAACACCTTAACAAATGTTCACTGGTTGTTAAATCTTCGGAAAAGAAGCGGGAAATCTTGTGTTTTTCCTCCAAAAATATGGATTGTTCCACTAAAAATTCATAGATTTCATCCCGGTTCTCGATCCGCTTTGCATCGCGGAGAATCATCATTTTAAGAGCGTCTATCACGTCCCGTTTCGGACTTTTCCCCAACCGTTCATAGCATTTCTCGATCGGTTCTGCCCCGATGTTCAACCAGATCCGATCAATTAAATTGCCCCGTTCATATCGAATCCAAGAATAATCAATGAGCCCCTGTCCCTTAAGTTCTGACAGAGACGCCAGAAAATGTTCTTTTTCTTCTGCTGACTCCATTCGCTCTGAAACCATCGATTCTTCCTGTATGCGAATCCCAATCTTTCGGTTGCATTCCCCATCTGTAAATGATTTACTCTTCTCATACTTTCCAATCAACCGCTCCAAAATCCATATTTTATAGTCCATATTGTCCTCACATCCCCGCGTGGCTGCCCTGACCTTTTACCCGTCAATCCTCCAGCAATTCCTCATCAATCTCCTGCGGATCAAAACTTCTTGTAAATGAATGTTGGTTGTCTTTATAGACCGCGATATTGCGATCGACCAAAGGTGCAATATCCGGGATCTTATCCGGCGGTGCGGAGAAAATCGCCTGAAGTTTAAAACGTCTCAACAGATGAATACTCTCTCGAATCCGCTCGCCATCCATCTTACTGAACGCTTCATCCAAAATAATAATGCGAATTGTGTTATTTTGATTTTTATTTCGGATTCGGCAAACTTGGGAAAAGGAAGCCAGCAATGCGATATAAAAAGGAATCTGCGTCTCTCCACCGGATTTTTTAAGAAGCGTCTTAGAAAGCCGCTGTTCCTCCCCCTGCTCATTCGTCACGACCAAATCAAAGAAGAGATAGGTTCTGTAATCTGTAAACTTTTTAATACTCTTCTCATATTCGGCTCTCCGTTCTGCCGAAACATTGGTTTCATTCAGAATCAACAGTTGAAATAATTCTCCGATTTCCTTTTGATACTTTTCATTAAAACTCTGAGATGCGATATTCCATCCTCCGGTATCCATAAGCAGCGGATCCATAATCATCTCATAATACTGCCGGTATTCCGGTCTGGGCTTTTTCTCAAAACGGTACGTATCCGTTCCAAATACACTCTGTTTAAGCGAGGCATTTAATTCATTGATCTGCTCCGTGACCATCTCAATATTCGATTTGATCTTGGCAATAAAATCATCTTGAAACTGACGGTATGCCTTCTCTTTTGAATCTTTAATCTTTTCAATATATTCAGGCAGACGAATATCCTCCAGCGTATCCAGTTCCCGGTCAAAATACTGATTACTCTCCAACTCTATATCATAAGGCATCTTATACTGCCCATTATACCGGGAACGCCGTTCGGTACGTTCCTTTCGCAGGCGATCCTTCTTGACTTCGCTCTGCCTCATCGCTGCATAAAATCCGGTGCGCAGTGCTTCCATGGTGCGATTCGACGCTCGTTCCTGTTCAAACCTCACCTCACCGATTTGTGTGATCCACGTCCGGTCGAACTGTTCCTCGATTTCTTTTTCAATCCGAGCAAGTTCGGCTGTCAATTCCGGCAGTTTTTCATTTTTCAGATTTTCCAATATCGTTGTCAGTTTTACATTCTGTTTATCCAAATCATGGCGTAAATCATCCTTGGTATTCATTACTTCCATACAATCATCAATCTGCTTCTTCATTCGATCCAAATAAAGGAAATCCAGGCTGTCATACTCCTGTGTCACTTCTTTGGATTTTTCTTTCAATACTGCAATTTCTTTTCCATTGATCATGGCCTGCTTATGCTGCTCTGCCTCATAAAGACTCATCGTTCGAGTCATAGATGCGGTTTTTGCAATACGGTGACTGCTTCCCACCTGCTCATACAGGACTTTTTGCCGCTCCAGCTCCTCCGTCTTCTGCTGCAATAGCAGTTCCATTGATTTGCGTCCGATAAATGGATTCGCATACCTGGACGGTTTAATCTGCCTCGTTACATAGCCCTTATATAACATACCTTCATCAGTCACTGCCATCTTATGATTGCGAAGCTCATCCACATGATCACACTTCATCACACCGCCCAGCAGATATTCGGCATAAAGACCCGCATCCGAATGTTCCGTTTCGATTTCCTCCGTGAGAGACCCCTGTACTGCCGTCCTGCGAACATTTTTTCGCAGTTTTCCGATGTCAATCAGTCCTACCTCAGAGATGTTTTTCTCCTGCTTTTCTTGATTATAAATGTGAAGAGAATCACGGTAATAAGCTTCCGGCACCAATAGGTAAAACTTCTGTTTATCCAGATATCCTTCAATTGCATTGCGCCATCTGGGGTTTGGAATCTCTAACAAATCAGCCAAAATCGATACCGGCACTGCCTTATGGTGAATACGGAACAATTCTTCTTCCAATACGCGTTTTAAGGTAGTCACTTCATAAGGATAAGGTTTGATCCCCTTTTTCAAGTCAGAAACGACTGTTTCCAATTCACGAATCGCCTGTTTTAATTGCTCTGCCCTCGCCTTTAATCCCGCCTGAAACTCATCTACTTCAGACTTTAATCGTTCAAACTGCTCTGCCGCCTCCACAAAAGAGAAGGTCTCTGCCTGCTCTGCATCCAGAGTGCATAGACTTTCAATCAACGACTCCGCTTCCACCGGGGCATCCTCTTTAAATCCTACCCGTCTTAAATCCCTCAGTTTCTCGGTCCAGCTATGCCCATATTCATGCGTCTTCCTGATTACATCTTGAATTCCAATCTCTAACTGAGCGATATCCGAAGACAGTTTTTCCAACTGTTCCTTTAATACCCGCTCACGCTTCACCATATCCGAGGTGTGATATTCCTCCGTCAACCGTTCTTTTCGTTTCTCCAGAACCGCCAGCTCTTCCCCCAGTTTTTCCATCTCGCCCATCTGGCAGGCAATTTGATTTTCACTGTCCTGTATCGTCCTTCGACACTCCGCTTCCTTTTGAATCTTTTCTTCTTTCCCGGCTCTGACCCATACATACTTCTGCTGAAGATACTTATCCTTTTCGCCCTCATATTCCCGATTCAGAGAACTGATTTCCTTCAGGTAACCGATCTTTTCCTGAGTACGCCCAGCATCTTCCTCCAGATTTTTATACTGCCTAATATCACTCTGCATCTGATCGATGTTAATTTGATTTTTAATATCACAAATAGACTCCGTGATAAACTGCTCAATATCTGCAATCGGAGAAAATGGAACTGCCTTTCTTAATAAGGTCCGATATTTATCCTTGATCTGTCCGAACTTTCCAAGCATCACCTCTTGATAACGCTTATTCGTATCAAAGAACTCAAACTCCACATTCTTTCTGGCTCCCAGCCAATTGGCCAAAAATGCCTTCAGTTCTTTACTGTCATAGGGAATTCCGCTCTTTTCATCAATGAAGAGATTGTCCGGCATCCCATGACTGTGAATCACAAACCATTTATAATCAAAACTCTGATCCTTGTAGCAGTCACAGACGATACCGGTCGTAAAGAGCTTCTTTCGCTCCGTATCCTCAAACTCCAGAACCACATACCCGGAAAACCGTTCATTTCGAATATAGCGAAATCCGGTATCTCCATCATCTCCTTTTTCCCCAAACAGATAACTCTTCAAGGTTCTGGAAGACTTCTGGTTCGCCGCTTTATTAAAAAATGTACCGGAGGTATCTCCCAGCAGCACTAACTGCAGTGCATCGATAATCGTAGATTTTCCGGCTGCCGTTTTACCGGTAAGAAAGTTGATCGTGTCGAATTCAATCACTTCCTTCACATAATTATGCCAATGAATCAGCAGCATTCTCTTCAGTTTTTTCATTCGTCCGCTTCCTCCGCTGTCACATCCTCTGTCACATCCTCTACATCCTCAAGCAATGCATACATGTTACTGATTCTCTCATTTGTAACAATAAATAATATCGTTGGAAGAATCATCAGTCTGGTCGAGGCTGCCTCCCACGGTCCATCGGTCTTATCAATAATTCGAAATCGGTTTAAATTTCTAAGCGAATCCCGTAAAATAACGTCTGACGGTTTCTTTTTCATAATTCCCAGAGAAATCATCTTATGAATCAAATCACCGGTCGTTGTCAAGATATCCTTTGAAAGCGACAATTTCTCCCGTTCTTCTTCATAAATCAACCGTAAGACATATACCATCAGCGTGGTAATTTTATCAAATTTCTGCCGATTAAAATCCAGAGTGGAAGTAAGACTTATCACGCCATAATTACTATCCCGCTCCAATCCAAAACCACTGTAACTCAAATAATCCCGGAATAGTTCAAATTCCCGTTCTACAAATAGATAATCGGGATTACTTCTTCTCATATGGTCAGAAAAATCATATTGCGCCTGTAATAAAAAAGTATGAGCCAGCAGCCAATTTACAATTCGCCTAAATTGTTCCTGTTCTGCCATTCCCAACTTGTCAAACCGTTCCTCAAACATCACTATCCCCTTCCTTTTCTCTGAAATATCGTCTTAGGTAGCTGGTACCCATTCCGTTTCACATTGCCCTCTATAAATTTCACGCGGTAGGACGCGCTCTTCTCACTTCCGCGAATCGTTCCCAATAAAAATAAGATGAATTCTTCCGAAGACTCCATCGGCAGATCCTCTGTTGTAAATTCCATTTTCCCATTAAAACACCGTTCTATAAAATCATCGATTTTGCGAGTGCTATACTGCTTGCGTACCCCTGCCAGAAATCCTTCCACCACACTGCCGTCCAATATGGCTTCCTCTATCGCCAGCGGTTTCCCTTCCGTCTTGATGGTGCGCTTTACCCGGTCATAAAGTGAATTACTGTCCAAATAAGTATGTCGATACATCACCAGAGATTCCTGCATCCGATGATACAGTTCCTCCCGACCTGCGTATTTTAGAAGCTCTACCAGCTTCCCCTTCACACTCCGATCAGCATTAATCATATAACGGATCCGGTCAATCGAGGCATTCGTATATTCGACATGCTTTTTGTCAATATCTTCAATCATGCCCTCAATATTCTCATAGGTATCTGAAATATAGTTGATTTTACTGAGAATATCTTCTCTGCCTTCCTCATCGGAAGAATAGATATGACGTTTCCTGCCCTGGGCGATAATCGTATCGACCCGGTCGAAACTGAACATCCATTCATTTAAGCAGGTCAATATCGAATGTTTGAATCGGGGAACCGAATCAATGGTCTTGAGGGGATAGTAAATGGTATCCACGATTTGCTCTTTATATCGGTCAAAATGTTCCGCCAACAGCTCATTGACCCCCAGCTCTGCGGTGATTCGCTGATAATATCTCCGGATATTATTAAAAAGCAGCTTTAATTCATCTACCAAATGTACGGTATTTTGATAAGCTGCCTGCAATGCCTGATAGTAATAATCAGGGTTTTCTTCTGTGTTCTTAAGTGCCGCATAAGTGGCAAACACATAGCTATTATATTCTTTTACCTGCTCACTGGATAAATCATAGAGCAAATTCATCATCGCAATGGCATAATCCGGTATGGTAATATGTTCTTCAAAAGAATTACTCTCATATTCCACATCCAGCCACCCGGTCTCTTTCAGTTTACGAATCAACAAATAAGCCTTGCCCGACAAACTGAAATCAGCACTTGCGCTCTGACCTTCCTCCAGTTCTTCTTCCTCCTCAGTAAAATCCGCCTGAAGCATGCCGGTTTCCAAGGTGTCGATCAGCATCGCCGCTAAATCGGTCCTCCTGATGACCAATTCTGTTTTAAAAGCCTGACGCAGTACAAATAATGCATCTAGGTAAAGTTCTTTCTTAGAAGATGCCAGAATGCTGAAAAACCGTTCCGGTATGCGTTCAAATAATCTCATAGATGCCTCCCTGATTTATGACATCGCTGCGCGTATGACATGCTCCGCCAAGACCGCCGTGGTAACCGTCCCGATTCCTCCGGGAACAGCCGTCAGCCATTCTACGATTCCATTCACCGCCTCTTCATCCACATCTCCGCGGATTTTCCCCTGCGCGTCGATATTGATTCCCACATCCAGGACAATCTGCCCTTCTTTCACGCATTCTCTTCCAATTAGATTCGGGCATCCGGCTGCCGCGATGATAATATCCGCCATGCGACATTCCGCCGGCACATCATCGGTAAACACATTACAAATATCTACCGTAGCAAACGCATTTAAAAGCATCATCGCGACCGGCCGTCCCACCACTAAACTACTGCCTACGACCGTAATATGTTTTCCCTTTACATCGATGTGAAAATATTTGAGAACTTCCATACAAGCCTGTGCTGTACAGGGTGCAAATCCTCTTTCTATTCCGGCATAACTGCCGATCATCGACTCATAGGTAATGCCGTCCACATCCTTCTCCGGCAGCAATGTACTTCGCACTATTTCATCATCTATATATTCCGGCAATGGGCGCATAATCAAAATCCCATGTACCTGTATATCCGTATTTAATTGCTTTATTTGTCTGATCATATCGTCCTGCGTGACATGTTCCGGCAATACCACCGACTTCACGGCTACGCCAACTTTTTGGCATCGTTTGATTGCTCCACGCTCATACGCAACATCACTTTGCTTGGCTCCCACCCGTAAAATCGCCAGTGTCGGTGTAATCCCCCGATTCGCCAGTTCCGTTACATCATCGGTCAGATTCTCACCGATTTTATTCGCTATATCCATTCCTTTTACGATTCTCGTCATAGGGCATTCCGTTCCTTTGGTTTAAATTAATTGGTGCTTACGTTGTAAAAGGTCCAATATAGATAGGTCAGATCAATGACAGTAAGGACGAGCAGTTCAGTGGCAGTCTATCAGAACAGTAACATTATTATTATATCCTTTAATCTATAAAATCTCAAGAAAATATACCTAATAATTAA
>JAVWRQ010000065.1:0-12092 GCA_036634775.1 Clostridium sp. | reverse complement strand
GTGGTGGAAACATTGTAACTGGGGCTAGCCGTCGCGCTAGCGACTTGGTACAATGGGGGTAAAATAAATGGAGGAGGGAATCAGAATGAAACGAATAGAAACAGATCTTCATCTGCATTTGGATGGGTCTTTACCTATAGAAACAGTAAAGATTCTTGCGGAACAAGCCGGATATGATTTTCATGGAAGAGATATAAAAAGCTGTATATCGGTGGGGGACAGTTGCGAGAGCCTGCCGGAGTATTTAAAGTGCTTTGAGGTGCCGGGGATATTGCTACAGACAGAGGGGGCACTTGAACTGGCTTCTTATGATTTAGTGAAATGTCTGGCACAACAGGGAGTAGTTTATGCAGAGATACGATTTGCACCGCAGCTACATAAAAACCAGGGACTAAGCCAGGAAAAAGCCGTGGAAGCTGTGATACGTGGCAGTAGAAAAGCCTGTGACGCCACTGGGATATTTATCGGTATTTTGTTGTGCGATATGGTGACAGGAACTAATTTTGATAATGAAGAAACTTTTGACATAGCAAAAGGCTATTTGGGTAAAGGGGTAGTGGGTGCGGACATTGCCGGTGCAGAAGGCGCAGTCCCTATGAGCTATTTTGAACCACTGTTTCGCAAAGCAGACCGAGCGGGACTGCCTTTCACCATTCATGCCGGTGAGTGCGGTGATTATGAGAATGTGGCTAAAGCGGTATCTTATGGAGCTAAGAGGATTGGTCATGGCTGTGCTGCTGTGAAGTCAGAGGCTTGTATGGATCTTTTGATCCGCGAGAAGATTACGTTGGAGATGTGCGTTATCAGTAATCTGCAGACGAAGGCAGTGAAGACAGTGAAGGAGCATCCTCTTAAAGCGTTTTATGACAGAGGAATCCGAGTGACTTATAATACGGACAATATGACTGTTTCAGATACTTCTCTCGCGAAGGAAGTGGGAATACTGCAAGATGAGATGGGATTTGTGGAAGCGGATCTGGTGAGGATGAACAGGTATGCGGTAGAGGCAGCATTTGCCGGAATTGAGGTAAAGAAGAAGCTGTTAGAACTTTTTTGACCGGGATTTAGGCGTAGAAGCTGCTGTTGTAAACTATAATAGTGGGCGGTTGTCTTTTCTGTCTACCTGTGGTATACTGGGTACAAATTAATAACGTAAAGAACCGTCTGAAGAGAAGGGCTTTTGGTATTATGCCGCATGGCAGCGATATGAAGAGCCTTTCTTTTTTTATGAGAAGGAGGTGATTCGCATGAATGTGGTTACCGGTGGAATCCACCAAGAGTTAAATAACTGTAGACAATTCAAGCAAATATGGAGGATAGAAACATGTATACTTTAAACGCAGAAAAAAGAGATTTATCGGTCAAAGCTAAGAAATTAAGAACGATGGGAATGGTACCTGGGACGGTTTACGGCGGTAGTTTGAAAGAAAACTTACAGATTCAGATTGAAGATGGCGAAGTCAGAAAGCTCTTAAAAGCTAAAGGTAAGGGCGGAAACGTAGTTCTGGTTTGTGGAGACGATAAGCTGAATGTACTTCTGAAAGAAATGAGTTATACTCCGACTACCAGAGCCATCGAGAGTTTGTCCTTTCAGAGCCTCTTAGCCGACGAACTGGTTACTGCTACCGCGCAGATTGTACTGATTAATAAAGATAAGACAATCTTACTTGCACAGCAGATATTAGATGAAGTTCCTTACAGAACTCTTCCTGCACATCTTGTGGAGAAAATCGAAATCGATATGGCGACAGTGACAGCGGGAAGCTGTATTAAGATAGAAGATCTGGATATCGCTAAAAATCCAAATATTGAAGTTCTGATGCCGGCTGACAGCCAGGTTGTTAATATCATTGAAAGTTATAAAACACAACCTGCAGTAGTAGAAGAAGTGACAGAAGCATAAAGTATAATAAAATAGAATAAATCAATAAAAAAGGTGGCTTATGGCTACCTTTTTTATGTAATAGAGAAAAATAACGATCATCTATTGTACAATCCTTATAAGTGCGATAGAATAAACAATTGTTTAAGATAGATTGATAAATGGATCGGAAAGGAATCTAAATATAAATGAGTAAATCCTATGAAATGGACATGTGCAATGGTCCTATTTTGAAGAAAATATTGATATTTTCTGTACCGCTCATGCTGTCCGGCGTTTTGCAGCTTCTGTTTAATGCAGCCGATATTATTGTAGTGGGGCGATTTGCAGGAAATCAGTCATTAGCTGCGGTGGGGTCTACCACTTCACTGATTAATCTGCTGATTAATCTCTTTATTGGACTTTCAATCGGTGTCAATGTACTGGTAGCACGTTATTACGGTGCGAAGCTGGACAAGGATGTCAGTGAAACCGTGCATACAGCAATCACTATCAGTTTGATCAGTGGTTTATTTCTGGTGGTACTGGGCTTCTTATCATCCCGAATCATGCTGGAACTGATGGGCACTCCGGATGATGTCATTGATAAATCAGTCCTTTATATGAAGATTTATTTTGCAGGGATGCCGGTCATTATGGTATATAATTTTGGAAGTGCTATCCTACGGGCGGTGGGAGATACCAAACGACCACTTTATTATTTACTCTTATCCGGTATGATCAATATTATTTTAAATCTTATTTTTGTCATTCAGTTTCATATGGATGTGGCAGGCGTTGCTCTGGCTACAGTGTTGTCCCAATGTATTTCTACCGCACTGGTTCTGCGCTGTCTTATTAAAATGAAAGGGTCATTAAAACTTGACCTGTTAAAATTACATATTAATAAAAGAAAAGCCATCCAAATTATTAAGATTGGACTGCCGGCGGGAATGCAGGGCGCTATTTTCTCTATTTCCAACGTTCTAATTCAATCTTCGGTGAATTCGTTTGGTTCTCTTGCCATGGCCGGAAATACGGCATCTTGTAATATAGAAGGATTTGTCTACACCGCAATGAATGCAATTTATCAGACAAATTTGAGCTTCACCAGTCAAAATGTGGGAGCAAAACATTATAGCAGAGTGCGAAAGATTCTTTTCACTTGCATCGGAACGGTAACGGTAGTGGGAATCCTATTGGGAGTGGGGGCACTGCTTGGCGGAACCAATCTACTGAAGATATATTCTTCCGATCCGGAGGTTATTCATTACGGAATGCTCCGCCTATCAATTATATGCACCACTTACTTTCTGTGTGGACTAATGGATACGATTGTAGGAAGCCTCAGGGGACTGGGATATTCGGTGCTTCCGATGATTGTGTCACTGACCGGTGCCTGCGGCTTTCGAGTGATATGGATTTTTACCGTATTTGCTTATTTTCATACCTTGCCGGTACTCTATCTGTCTTATCCTATTTCCTGGGGGATCACAGCGGCGGTTCATTTGTTCTGTTTTTATCGAATACAGAAGAAATTGCCAAGAAAAGATGAATGCTGAAAAGATATAGAAAAGATGTAAAGAAAAACACTTGACACTCATGAAAATTCGTTGTATTATAAATCAGGTGATGAAAATGGAAAAAATTGTGGAACAAGGTCTTTTATATGATTTTTACGGAGAACTTTTAACAGAGCATCAGAAGATAATCTATGAGGGCGTTGTATTTAACGATTTATCCCTAAGTGAGATTGCCAGAGAACAGGGAATTACCCGCCAGGGTGTACACGATATGATTAAGCGCTGTGATAAGATTTTAAGCGGTTATGAAGAGAAACTGGGACTGGTGACCAAGTTTATTCAGACAAAGAAGATGGTCAAAGAGATTCATGAGTTGACAAAAGAATTCATGGATACGGAAGACAAGAATCTGGTGGAACGCATCGGAGCGATTTCTAACGAAATTATGGAATTGGAATAGATGATAGAATTGGAATAGATGATAGAATCAGATGAGTATGACAGAATCAGAATAATAAATTTTCGCGGGAGGTTTTTAGATGGCTTTTGAGAGCTTGGCAGATAAATTGCAGAATGTTTTTAAAAACCTGACAGGAAAAGGACGCTTATCGGAAGCAGATGTAAAAGCAGGATTAAAAGAAGTAAAGATGGCGCTTTTAGAAGCGGATGTAAGCTTTAAGGTAGTAAAACAGTTTATTAATTCTGTGCAGGAACGGGCGATTGGTACGGATGTGCTGAATGGTCTGAATCCGGGACAGATGGTCATAAAGATTGTAAATGAAGAACTGGTCAAGTTGATGGGTTCCGAGACAACTGAGATTGCTTTAAAACCCGGGACAGAGATTACCGTCATTATGATGGCAGGACTTCAGGGTGCCGGTAAGACGACGACGACTGCGAAGATTGCAGGTAAATTAAAGGCAAAGGGAAAGTATCCTCTGTTGGCGGCCTGTGATATCTACAGACCGGCTGCGATTGAACAGCTTCAGATTAACGGTGAGAGACAAGGTGTTCCCGTATTTGCTATGGGTACGAGTCACAAGCCGGTGAACATTGCAAAAGCTGCCGTAGAGCATGCGGCAAAGAATGGACAGAATGTAGTAATTCTTGATACTGCAGGCCGTCTTCATATTGATGATGATATGATGAACGAGCTGATCGAGATAAAAGAGAACGTCGATGTATCACAGACGATTTTGGTCGTGGATGCCATGACCGGACAGGATGCGGTCAATGTAGCCGGTATGTTTAATGACAAGATCGGTGTAGACGGAATCATCCTTACAAAGCTGGATGGTGATACCAGAGGCGGTGCAGCTCTTTCGATTAAAGCAGTTACCGGTAAACCGATTCTCTATGTGGGCATGGGTGAAAAACTTACCGATTTAGAGCAGTTCTATCCGGATCGTATGGCATCCAGAATCTTAGGCATGGGCGATATTATGTCCATTATAGATAAAGCTACAGCGGTTATGGATGAAGATAAAGCCAGAGAGCTGAGCGCAAAGATTAAAAAAGCAGAGTTTGATTATAACGACTTTTTAGATCAGATGCATCAGATTAAACAGATGGGCGGTATGTCCAGTATCCTCAGTATGATGCCCGGTATGAATCAATTAAAGGGCGTTGATTTGGATGGAAACGAGAAATCTATGAATCGGGTAGAGGCCATCATTTTATCTATGAGTGATGAAGAAAGACGAAACCCGGATCTTATGAATCTTTCCCGAAAGAAAAGAATTGCAAGCGGTGCCGGTGTAGATATTGCCGAAGTCAACCGTATGGTCAAGCAATTCGGTGAGATGAAGAAGATGATGAAACAACTGCCCGGTATGATGGGTGGGAAGCGCCGCGGCGGTATGGGCGGTTTAGGTGGTATGATGGGAAAATTCAAAATGCCATTTTAAAAGTTAGGAAATGCAAAACGCATTGTCTATATAAATAATACATTAAGGAGGTGAATATAACATGGCAGTAAAGATGAGACTTAAAAGAATGGGTCAGAAAAAGGCTCCTTTCTATAGAATTATCGTTGCGGATTCCAGATCCCCACGTGATGGCAGATTTATCGAAGAGATCGGTTACTACGATCCAAATACAGAACCAAGCGTAATTAAATTCAATGAAGAAGCAGCTAAGAAATGGTTATCTACAGGCGCTCAGCCTACCGAAACAGTTGGTAAGCTTTTAAAGATCGCAGGTATTCAGTAATCACAAGTTCGCTTGGCATCAGCCTATGAGGTGAGATGGTATGAAAAAATTAGTAGAAGTTATCGCAAAAGCACTGGTTGATAATCCGGAGGAAGTTTTGGTTACAGAATCTGTAAAAGATGATGAAATCGTATTAGAACTTTCAGTCGCTTCTTCCGACATGGGAAAAGTAATCGGAAAACAGGGCAGAATTGCAAAAGCCATTCGCTCCGTTGTCAAAGCAGCAGCTTCCAAAGAAGATAAGAAAGTTATTGTTGAGATTCAGTAACGTAAGAGCCGCCGACCGTTAAGGAAGACGGCTTTTCTTCACATTAATTCACACTAAAAAGAGACAAGGAGCCGCAGAGCATGGAACAGTTTTTACGCGTAGGAGTCATTTCTTCCACCCACGGTCTACGTGGGGAAGTAAAGGTGTTTCCTACTACGGATGATATAAAGAGATTTACAAAATTGAAAAAAGTCTATCTGGATACAGAACCAGAGAAGATGCTCTTAGAGATAGAGCAGGTCAGATTTTTTAAGAATATGGTCATTGTTAAATTCAAAGGATTTGATGATATAGCCGACAGTGAACGATATAAAGGAAAAGACCTGCTGGTCAGCAGAGAGATGGCAGTAAAACTGGCACCCGATGAGAACTTTATCAGTGATTTACTGGGTCTTCAGGTTGTGACGGATGAAGGAAAAGACTTCGGTATTGTGACCGATATCCTGCAGACATCAGCTAACGATATCTATGTCATCAAGGGAAATGATGGAAAAGAATACCTGTTCCCCTCGATTAAAGAGTGCATATTGAATATTGATCTGGAAGAACAAAAAGTATTGGTTCACATTATGGACGGCCTTTTAGACCTGTAAGGAGAAGCGCAAATGAATTTTCACGTTCTCACTTTATTTCCGGACATGGTGCTTGGAGGACTGAATACCAGCATTATTGGACGTGCAATAGAAAAACAGCTTATTTCTGTAGAAGCAGTCAATATCCGAGACTATTCGATGGATAAATATAAACATGTAGATGATTACCCTTATGGGGGCGGTGCCGGCATGGTCATGCAGCCGGGACCTATTTACGATGCGTATGAAGATTTAGTAAAGAAATCGGGGAAAACACCTCGAGTAATTTATATGACACCTCAAGGACAGGTATTTAATCAGAAGATAGCAGAAGATCTGGCAAAAGAAGAGGAATTAGTATTTTTATGCGGTCATTATGAAGGGGTAGATGAACGGATTCTGGAACTGATTGTAACCGATTATTTGTCGGTGGGCGATTATGTTTTGACCGGTGGTGAACTTCCGGCTATGATGATGATTGACTGTATCTCCAGACTGGTTCCCGGTGTTTTAAGTAATGAAGTATCAGCAGAATTTGAATCATTTCATGACAATCTATTGGAATATCCACAGTATACCAGACCGGAAGTCTTTATGGATATGAAGGTTCCGGAAGTCCTTCTCTCGGGTCACCATAAGAATATCGATATTTGGAGAAGGCAGCAGTCGATCAAGCGCACTTGGGAACGCAGACCGGATCTTTTAGAGGATGCCGATATTTCGAAAAAAGAAAAAGTGTTTTTGGAAAGCTTGAAACAGGTGGAAGAAAAAATCGGAAAAATAGATTGAAAAGGGAATAAGGACTTGCATTTTAAAGAGTTTTATGGTAGAGTAAGTAATTGTGAAATAAAGAGATGGTCCTCTGTTACATGTATGTATTAAGAACATCCAAGATTTTAAAGGAGGTTCACGACGATGAACGCAATTATTAAGAAGATTGAAGATGCTCAGTTAAAAGAGAACGTACCGGATTTTGCTGTAGGCGATACTGTTAAAGTATATGCTAAGATCAAAGAGGGAACCCGTGAAAGAATTCAGGTTTTCGAAGGAACGGTTCTTAAGAGACAAAACGGTGGTTTAAGAGAAACCTTTACCGTTAGAAAAAGTTCTAACGGAGTCGGTGTTGAGAGAACATGGCCGGTACATTCCCCAGCTGTTGATAACATCGAAGTAGTAAGAAAAGGTAAAGTTAGAAGAGCAAAACTTAACTACCTGAGAAAAAGAGTTGGTAAATCTGCAAAAGTTAAAGAATTGGTTAAATAATTCTTGGGAAAAAGGGACAATGAAAATTGTCCCTTTTTTATCCGCTGGGTTCAGGATTGTGTTATAATGGAACAGGGTGAAAAATTTGAATACATCATTTGACAGAGATACAAACCATCTGAGACTGGTAGTGAACTGGATTGTCGACATAGCCGTGGTGATATCGATTGCCTGGTTTACTGTTTTTACATTAGGAACTCAGATTACCATCGCAGGACAGTCCATGTCTCCTGTACTGGAATCGGAAGAGGTAGTGCTGATGAACCGTCTTGTCTATCGTTTTCATAGACCGGAACGGTTTGATATTGTAGCATTTGAAAGAGAAGATAAAAAACTCAATATAAAGAGAGTGGTGGGGCTGCCGGGAGAAACCGTGCAGGTGAAAGACGGCTTTCTTTATATTGACGATGAGATTATAGAGAGTAAGGACGACCTTAATAAGGTGGCCCTTGCCGGACTTGCAGAAAATCCGGTTGTGCTTGGCAAAAATGAGTATTTTCTTTTGGGAGACAATCGTGATAACAGTGAAGACAGCCGTTTTTCCAATGTGGGGAACGTGAGTAAAAATCAAATCAAAGGGAAAATATGGCTTAGAATTTCGCCGATTTTTCATTTTGGTCTGATACATTCGTAGGAGGATTTATGAATATACAATGGTATCCGGGACATATGACCAAAGCAAAACGAGCCATGAAGGAAGATATAAAACTCATTGATCTGGTTATTGAACTTGTGGATGCCAGAATTCCGCTGGGAAGCCGTAATCCCGATATTGATGATCTAGCCAAAGGAAAAGGCAGACTAATTCTGCTTAACAAATCCGATCTGGCCGATGAACGATATAATGAGAAGTGGACTAATTATTTTAAAGACAAAGGATTTTGCGTCCTTAAAGTAAATGCACGTTCGGGCATGGGATTAAAACAGATACAGCCGTTGGTACAAGAAGCTTGTAAAGAAAAATTAGAACGCGATAAGCGAAGGGGCATTTTAAATCGCCCTATACGCAGTATGGTGGTGGGGATTCCCAATGTGGGGAAATCCACGTTCATTAATTCCATTGCAGGAAAAGCATGTACAAAAACCGGCAACAAACCGGGTGTTACAAAGGGAAATCAGTGGATTCGTCTGAACAAATCACTGGAGCTTTTAGATACTCCTGGGATTCTCTGGCCCAGATTTGAGGATCAGGATGTCGGAATCAAACTGGCATTTATCGGCTCAATTAATGATGAAATTATTGATAAAGAAGAACTGGCGGCAGAACTCATCAAGTTTTTATTAAAATTTTATCGTGTAAAGTTAAAAGAACGTTATCAAATTGAAACCGAAGACCCTTATGATGCGTTGAGGCAGATTGCGCAGACTCGTTCCTGCCTATTAAAGGGCAATGAACCGGATACTAAAAAAGCGGCCGGTATTTTAATTGATGATTTTAGAAACGGAAGATTAGGACGCATTACGTTGGAATTTCCTGAAGATAGAGAGATATAGTTGATTGATATGTCTATAAATATGAAAAAATTCATGTATTACATCGGTATTTTATTCTGTGTTTCAGCAATGACAGCTATTTATGTAGTGCAGATGACCGGTGTAATTGGCAGCTCCATGGAACCTGAATTAAAGGATGGGCAAAATGTCCTTGTAAATAAAGTGACTTATAATAAAAAGAATCCAAAGCGTTTTGATGTAATTGTTTTTCGCTATTTGTATAAAAATAACGAGTATTATGTGAAACGCGTGATTGGTCTGCCCGGAGAGACGGTGCAGATTATTGATGGTGCTGTTTACATAGATGAAAGCAAACTGGATGACCCCTTTGCCCTGACTCCGATTCAGAATGCAAAGCGAGCGGAAGAACCGATTTTACTTGGCGAAGATGAATACTTTGTGATGGGTGACAATCGAAACTTCAGTTCGGACAGCAGGGAACCGGATGTGGGAAATGTTAAGAAAGTACAAATTCTGGGACAGGCATTTATGAAATTGTGGCCACTAGAAACCATTTCTACGGTAAAGGGAAAATAAGAGGATAAGTAAGATGAAACCTTTAAGCGGCGAAAAATTAGAACTTGAATTAGCGCGTTTAGAACAGATGCACGAATACGAACATCTGTATGAGAATTACGATTTTATCTGTGGAATTGATGAGGCGGGAAGAGGTCCTTTAGCCGGTCCGGTCTCTGCCGGTGCCGTGATTCTTCCAAAAGACTGCAGAATTCTTTATTTAAATGACTCAAAGAAGTTGTCAGAAGCACGCAGAGAAGAGTTATTTATGGAAATACAGGAAAAAGCGATCGCCTATGGTGTGGGAATGGTAAGTCCCGGCGTAATTGATGATATTAATATTTTACAGGCAACTTACGAAGCGATGCGTCAGGCCGTTTCTAAGTTATCCGTAGTGCCTGAGATATTTTTAAATGATGCTGTCATCATTCCGGGAATTGATTCGTTAAAACAAGTTCGAATTATAAAAGGTGATGCCAAGAGCGTTTCCATCGCGGCGGCCAGTGTCTTGGCAAAAGTGACACGAGATCACATGATGATGGAATATGATAAGATTTATCCGCAGTATGGTTTTGCCAAACACAAGGGATATGGCACAAAAGCACATATGGATGCCATTCGTGAATTTGGCGTATGTCCGATTCACCGCAGAAGTTTTTTGACAAAGATGGATCTGCCTCATAAAAGCGAGTGCCATGAGACAGAATAACCGGGCAACAGGTCGTTTCTATGAGGAACAGGCGTCTGCTTTTTTAATCGGACTGGGTTATAAGATTCTGGAACATAATTTCTACTGCCGAAGCGGTGAGATTGATTTAATTGCTCGGGACGGACGGTATCTGGTATTCATCGAAGTAAAATACAGAGCGACCGGTGAACGTGGTGATCCGGCCGAATCGGTTGATTTGAAAAAACAAAAAAAGATTATAAATACGGCTCGGTACTATCTTTTGACCCATAACTATGAAGAGTGTATTCCTTGCCGTTTTGATGTAGTGGCTATTTTAAAGAATGAAATACGAGTGATAAAGGACGCATTTTATGGAACTTAATTTTGATAGAAAAACAAATGAACAAATACCGGAATTAAAAGAACAAAATCATGTTCCTTTTTTGAGCTTTCCAATACTGGAACATAGCGGACTGGTTTCCCACGCATTCTCTACTCGTCTGGGTGGTGTCAGTAAAGGAGATTTTCAGACAATGAATTTTTCTTTTACGCGGGGAGATGATAGGGATGATGTATTGGAAAACTATCAGCGCATGGCAGGTGCTTTAGGCGTAGAGCGGGCACGGATGGTGCTTACCTATCAGACGCACACGACGAATGTGCGCCGGGTGACCGAGGAAGATGCAGGTAAGGGGATCCTGGTTGAGCGGGATTACCGTGATGTCGATGGACTGATTACAAATATTCCGGGGATAACGCTGGTCACTTTTTTTGCAGATTGTGTTCCTCTGTATTTTCTGGATCCGATTCACAAGGCGATCGGTCTGTCTCATTCGGGTTGGCGCGGTACGGTAAACCGCATGGGTAAAGTGACGATAGAAGCCATGGTTCGAGAGTTTGGTTCCTGTCCGGAAGATATAATTGCCTGTGTTGGTCCCAGTATTTGTCAAGATTGCTATGAGGTCGGTGAAGAAGTTGCGGTAGAATTTAAGAATACGTTTGATTCGTTATACTATGACGATATCCTTTTAGATAAGAAAAACGGAAAATATCACTTAAATCTTTGGAAAGCGAATGAGATTATTCTTAGAGAAGCGGGCATCAGAAAGGAAAACCTTTCAATCACTAATATTTGTACCTATTGTAATTCAGAACTGCTATTTTCACATCGTAAAAGTGCAGAGCGCCGAGGAAATCTTTGTGCGTTTCTGTGTTTGAAAAAATAGGAAAAAGCTTCTAGTGTATTATTTTATCTGATTGCCATAATAGGAGTGTAGCACAAATAAAAATCAGATGAGAAGGAGGCATTTATATGTCTACTACAAACAACGCAAATGTACCGGAAGCAAAAGAAGCAATGAAGAAATTTAAAATGGAAGTTGCAGGGGAACTTGGAGTTCCGTTAAGTGATGGCTATAATGGCAACTTAACGTCTGCACAGAACGGTTCTGTCGGCGGATATATGGTCAAAAAGATGATTGAAGCTCAGGAAAAACAGATGTCCGGCAAATAATCATTCATTGGTAACAAATGTAATTTAATCATTTTACACGATACAGGGCGATGCAAAACATTCTTGCTGAACCCTGTATTTTGTGCTTTTTTTATAAAATAAGAATTATTCCCCAAATACAGCTTGTATATAAACAAAATACATACTATAATCCCATCTTTGACAGTTAAAACCCGTGGAACGCTTTAATGAAAGGCGTTC
>JAVWRQ010000064.1:0-13346 GCA_036634775.1 Clostridium sp. | reverse complement strand
TCCTCGTCGTACGTCGCCGAACTGGATCGGGAATTCCACCTCTCGCCTAGGTTACTCTCGTCTTCCGGAATTTCTATCTGCTACATTTTCTCGGAACTGGGGTATGGTTGCAGTCACTACGTACCGATACATATATAGTGGTCGAAACAATATTTACCCTCTGAGAAAATGTAGCAGATAGAAGGACAAATTGGGTGATATAACCTACCTCGAGCAGTGAAACTTACTATGATGTCCGGTGACGTAATGACGAAACATAGCAATTCTTAGAGAAATAGAGACGAAATATGTGGGTAGAATTTGCTTCTCAAAAGCAAATTCTATAGGGGGACAAGTGAAAAATCCTTTCAGGATTTATTCACGTTTTCCCCGGTACCACATATTTCGTCTCTATTTCTTTTAGAAGTGCATGTTGAGGAACTTGGAGTCGGATATCATAGTGATTTTCGCTGCTCGCATCGCGACCATTATCTACCCTATTTGCTCTTCGTACCACAAATTTTCCTCATTTAATCAATTATTTGTGTCCCGTCAAATCGCGAAGAAGCATCAGTACATGTTCTAAGGTTTCCCCGGTTAGATAAGTACATTCATTGGAAATTTGATGAATTTTTTGGGGGAATTTCTTTTTTTCTTCAAAAAACTCAGCTGGTGAAATAGAAAGAAAATCACAGATATAGAAAAAAACGTCCATAGATGGCATGGCTTTTCCACTTTCTATTTTATTAATGTAGCTTGGATTTTGCCCAATCGACAGGCTCATATCTCGGGCAGAAACGCCTTGGCATATTCGTAATTCGTATAATCTTTTTGAAAAATCAAATTCTCTATACATGAAAATCAGGCCTCCTTATATAGTGTATGCTATAGAAAAAAAGATTCATCGCATTATATGCGTTTTGCGGATTGACATGAGGTATTATATGCTATAATATATATAATATAGGGTATTTAAGATGATAAATGTAAAAAAATGGAAGTAAAATCCAAGAATAATCGGATGAGGTTAAAAATGAGTAAAAAGCAAGAATTACTAGAAAAATTAACTGAGTTGACAGAATGTTCATACATTTCGGATTTGCATAATCCTGCTGTATATGAAAAAGTAAAACAAGTGATTGATCATATTAATATTGGAGATTATAGTTCGAAAGAATGGCAAGAAGCTTTTTTCTATGTGACAGGAACAGAAATTCAGGAAGGAACAGAAGAAGACATAAGGAAAATGATAAAAAACAGCAAATGAAAAGAAAAATAAGCGATTCAAAATCATAAAAGACGCAGAACATACATCAGATTTCAGATGGTATGTCCTGCGTCTTTGAGCTAAAATGGTCTATTTAAGAGGTCTGATCAGAGGTACAAAATTTAATAAAAAGGCTCATGGATTTTGTGATATATGCCGTGTTGTAAGCAAATCCTACGGTTCGGTTCCGAATTGGTGTATGCAAATGAATTTCAATCAGACTGCCGTCTGCCAATTCCTTTTTAACAAATTCACGGATGACGCAGCCGATTCCCAAACCAATTTTTGCAAACTCGATCAGTAAATCCATGGTATTGGCTTCCAATACTTGTTTGGGTTCGATGTTGTTATCTGCAAAATAGGTATCAATGTGGGTTCTGGTCATATTATTTCGATCCAGCAGCATGATCGTTCCGGCCGAAAAAACATCGACATCGCTACCTTCTCGAACTTTTAGATTTTCCAGGTAGGCTTTGGTGCAGACAAATGTATCTGCAATCTGCATAACCGGAAGAAAGGTAAGAGAACGGCGAATCTTGGGTTCGGCGATCAGACCAATGTCCAATTGCTGTTGTTCCAGCATATTAATTGTGCGTGCGGTATCCTGACTGTCAATGGTTACTTTTATGTGGGGATATTGCTCGACAAAGTTTTTTAAGTAAGGAAGCAGGATATATTTACACAGGGTATTGCTGACGCCTACCTTAATTTGTCCAATATTGAAATCTTTGATTCGCTTTAATTCATTCTCACCGCGGTTCAATGTATCAAAGGCATGACTGACATGACTGTAAAGGACTTGACCTTCGGCAGTTAACTGTACACCCCTGGAATTTCTCGTGAAAAGTGAAACACCCAGATTTTCTTCCAGCTTACTGATCGATTTACTGATAGCGGGCTGACTGATAAAAAGTTCTTTGGCAGTTTTAGATATATTTCCGGTTTTTGCTACGGCGTAGAAAATTCGATATTGTGATAGGTTCTGTTCCATAATTAATCCCCCTTTTTGGTATTGCCAAAAGTATAATACATAACTGATGTTTATGCCATATATTCGTATTATATATTGGCATTATAGCAGAGATTATGGTATGATGTAAACATTAATTTTCAGGAGGAAACAATCATGGGAATGACAATGACCCAGAAGATTTTAGCGGCTCATTCCGGACTTTCGGAAGTAAAAGCCGGACAACTAATCGAAGCGAATTTGGATATGGTCCTGGGGAACGATATTACCACACCGGTCGCTATTAATGAAATGAAAAAGATGAATAATCAAACGATCTTTGACAAAGAGAAGATTGCGCTTGTTATGGATCATTTTATACCTAATAAAGATATTAAATCGGCAGAGAACTGCAAATGCTGTCGGGAATTTGCAGGCGATCACGAGATTACGAATTACTTTGATGTAGGTGATATGGGAATTGAACATGCACTGCTTCCTGAAAAAGGTCTGGTAGTTGGTGGGGATGTTGTGATTGGTGCGGATTCACATACCTGCACTTATGGTGCACTGGGTGCATTTTCTACTGGTGTGGGAAGTACGGATATGGCAGCCGGTATGGTGACAGGAAAAGCATGGTTTAAAGTACCTTCTGCTATTAAGTTTGAACTTGTGGGAAAACCGAGCAGATGGGTTAGTGGAAAAGACGTAATTCTACATATTATAGGGATGATTGGTGTGAGTGGGGCACTTTATAAATCGATGGAGTTCGTAGGAGAGGGGATCGAATACCTGTCTATGGATGATCGATTTACTATTTGCAACATGGCAATTGAGGCAGGAGGGAAAAACGGGATTTTTCCAATTGATGAAAAAACAGCTATTTATACCAAGGAACATTCTCTGCGTGATTACAGAATCTATGAGGCAGACGCTGATGCAGTGTATGACGAAGAATACAAGATCGATTTATCACAGCTGAAACCGACGGTAGCATTCCCTCACTTGCCGGAGAATGTAAAAACGATTGATCAAGTGGGTGATGTGAAGATTGATCAGTCCGTGATTGGTTCCTGTACGAACGGAAGAATCAGTGATATGCGTGCAGCTGCAGAAGTGATGCGAGGGAAAAAAGTGGCAAAGGGTGTTCGCTGCATCATTATTCCGGCGACTCAGACGATTTATCTGCAGGCCATGCGGGAAGGACTGCTGGAGATATTTATTGAAGCGGGAGCTGTGGTCAGTACGCCGACCTGTGGTCCGTGTCTTGGCGGCTATATGGGAATCTTGGCAGCAGGTGAACGATGCATTTCCACTACGAACCGTAATTTTGTGGGGCGTATGGGACATGTGAAATCCGAGATCTATCTGGCCGGTCCGGCGGTCGCTGCGGCCAGTGCCATAACCGGTAAGATAAGCAGTCCCGATGAACTGGGTTTATAGGAGGAACGTGAGATGAAAGCATGCGGACGAGTGTTTAAATATGGTGACAATGTGGATACGGATGTTATCATTCCGGCCAGATACTTAAATTCTACCAATGGAGCAGAATTGGCAAAGCATTGTATGGAAGACATTGACAGTGAATTTGCAGATCAAGTCAAAGTGGGAGATCTGATTGTGGCAAATCAGAATTTTGGGTGTGGTTCCTCCAGAGAACATGCTCCTCTGGCAATCAAATGTGCCGGAGTAAGTTGTGTGATTGCAGAGACGTTTGCCCGTATTTTTTATCGAAATGCCATTAATATCGGTCTGCCGATTATTGAGTGCCCGGAAGCAGCCAAGGGCATAGACGCCGGAGACGAGGTGGAAGTGAACTTTGACAGTGGCATGATTACGAATAAAACAAAGAATACCAGTTATCAGGGACAGGCATTTCCTGAATTTATGCAGAAGATCATTACGGCCGGTGGTCTTGTGAATTATATTAATGGGAAGGAATAAAGCGAAAGAACCATGACAAAAACAAACGTAATGCGTCTTCTGGATGCGGCGAATATTGCTTATGAAGCGGGTGAATATGAAGTAGATGAAGAGGATCTGTCGGGCAGTCATGCAGCGGATCAGATGGGTGTCGATCACGACACGATGTATAAGACCCTAGTGCTTAAGAATGACAAGAATGCCTATCTGGTATGCTGTATTCCGGTGGATGAAGAACTGGATCTTAAGAAGGTGGCAAAGGCAGCTAAAGATAAAAAAGTGGAGTTGATTCCGATGAAAGATTTACTGGCATTAACCGGATATATGCGAGGTGGTTGTTCCCCTATTGGTATGAAAAAGAAGTTTTCAACTTATATAGAAGAAACAGCAGTTCTATATGAACGAATTATGGTCAGTGCCGGCATGAGGGGAGTTCAAATTTCAATCAATCCGGAGGATTTGGCGGCATATATTGGTGCGGAATTTGCTTCATTGGTGTAAAAAAGCAGGCGTATATTGTGAAAAATAGTTAACATAAAAAAAAGTGAGACGAAAATCACTTTTTTTTTATGGAATATATTAACAGAGCCGGAATCATATTCCTAAATATTTGCCTATAAAATGCATAAAAATATGGACAAAAATGGTAAGAATATTGTAATGTTATTATAGAAATATTAATAAATTGTTAATATATTTTGTGATATGTCACAAAAATGTAAAAAAGTTATTGACAATTTTAATATACTTCCAATATAATTACCATCGTCACTATGAATAAGCAAAGAAAGTCTACAAGGAAAGAGGAGAGTGTATGTCAAACATTTACTCATTTCTTCAGACTGCCTACCGTTTTGTAAAGTCACTGATTGTTAAGGTGACGAAGAGAATGTATCGTACAGCGGTAGTGCTTACCACGGGGCTTGCAGTAGTAACAGTGGTAACTTTCAATTCCGGCAGCTTTTCGGGCGCAGGTAAAAATGCGGTAGCTGCTTTTCACGAGGGTGGAAGTGAAGAAACGGAATTGTCAGACGTAATGCAGTCAGAGGAAGAAGATGCAGTTTCCGGTCTCAGAATGGAGATCCAGCTCACTGCTTCAAATGAAAAAGGGAAGCAGCTTGTCGGAAGTTTGCTGGAACAGAATATACAAGATGAATTAGCCCAGTCTGCGCTGGCAGTTGAAGCGGTAGAGAAAGAAGTTTTGATGCAGGCACAACAGGCGAAAGAAGAGGCGGTCGAGAAAGAACGGCAGGAGCGCGAACGTTTAAAACGTGAGCGGGCAGTAATCAGTTATAGTGATTCAGACTATGAAGTACTTACAAGGATTGTACAGGCAGAAGCCGGAATATGCGATACACAGGGCAAAATTATGGTTGCAAATGTGATTATCAACCGCGTAAAGAGCAGTGAATTCCCGAATAATATTACCGATGTTGTATATGAAAAATCACAATTTTCACCGGTCATTGATGGCTCGATTAATACGTGCCGAGTGACAAAACAGACAATTGACTGTGTCGACCGGGCATTGGCAGGGGAAGACCTTTCACAGGGATCATTGTACTTTATGAATCGAGGCGGTTCCGAATCATCCAATGTCAGATGGTTCGATGGTCGTTTGACTTTTGTCACACAACACCAAAGACATGAGTTTTTTAGGTAACATAGATACGGTCAGAGACCAAAAACACGATAAGCGAAAGTAACAAGTAAAGGCGGATTGCGGCGAAATAAGCGCGGTCCGTCTTTTTTATAAGTGGGGCATTGACTTTTGTTTAACAAAATGAGATAATTGCTATAAAATTTAAGACGAAGTAAAAGGAGGACATATATGTCAACAAGAGCTTATTATCCTATTTCAGAAATTGGTAAAGGAAAACCGGGATTTGCAAAGACCAGATCTATTATTGAGGCAGCTTTTTACGGCAATAATGTCGTGAAGATTAATACACTTAGAGAGGCTTATGATATTGCTAAGAATTCTCCGGGTACCGTAGTAACCGATATGCCGGTCTACAGAGGTGAAGAGTTCGGTTTGGAGAAAGATGCAAAAGTACTGCTGTTCAACGATGGCTCTATCACCGGCCGCTATGCTGCCGCCAGAAGAATCGCCGGAGAACCCGGTGTGGATTGCGAAAAATTAGATAAGATCGTTATGGATGCTGTTTATGATTCTAGATGGAAAACGATGTACCATGCAGAAGTTTATATTGGACTGGATCCTGAATTTATGGTAAAGGCACATCTTTTGATTCCGGAAGGTGAGGAAAATATTCTTTATAACTGGATGCTTAACTTCCAGTACATGTCCGATGAATATGCGAAGATGTATAGAGAATCCCAGCCAATCGGCGAGGAACCGGATATCTACATTTTCTCAGATCCACAGTGGACAGGCACAACACAGACCGATGTCTGCGACAGTAAGTGTTTATCTTATTTTAATACAGCAACCAACTGCGCCGCTATTCTGGGCATGAAGTATTTTGGTGAGCACAAGAAGGGAACACTGACGATCGGATGGGCAGTTGCCAACCGTAACGGTTATGCATCCTGCCATGGTGGTCAGAAAGAATACACATTAGATGATGGAAGTAAGTACGTAGCATCGGTATTTGGACTTTCCGGATCCGGAAAATCTACCATTACCCATGCAAAACATGGCGGAAAGTATCCGGCTATCAAAGTTCTTCATGATGATGCGTTTATTATTAACGATGAGACCTGTGCATCGATTGCATTAGAGCCATCCTATTTTGATAAGACAGCGGATTACCCAACCGGATGTGATGATAACAAGTATCTGGTGACAGCTCAGAACTGTTCTGCTACTCTGGATGAAGAGGGCAAAGTGGTTCTTGTAACAGAAGATATCCGCAACGGTAATGGACGTGCCATTAAGTCTAAACTGTGGTCTCCAAACCGCGTAGATAAAGTGGAATCTCCGGTTAATGCTATCTTCTGGATTATGAAAGATCCAACCATTCCACCGGTAGTAAGATTAAAAGGTGCAGAACTGGCATCCGTTATGGGTGCAACGCTGGCTACAAAACGTTCTACAGCAGAACGTCTGGCTCCGGGAGTTGATCCGAACGCATTAGTAGTAGAGCCTTATGCAAATCCATTCAGAACCTATCCGCTGTCCGGTGATTACAGTAAGTTCAAGAAACTGGTTGCTGAGAAGAACGTAGATTGCTATATTATCAATACCGGCGATTTTATGGGCAAGAAAGTTCAGCCAAAAGATACTCTGGGTATTCTTGAAACAATTGTAGAAGGCAAAGCGAAGTTCCATCAGTGGGGACCGTTCTCCGATATCGAAATCATGGATTGGGAAGGTTTTGTTCCCGATATGAAGGATCCCGAGTATCTGGCACAGTTAAAAGCCAGAATGATGGATCGTGTAAACTTTGTTAAATCCAGAGATGAATTTAAGGGTGGATTTGATAAACTTCCTGCTGATGCTTTAGAAGCAATCCAGAAGGTAGTAAAGGAATTGAACTAATTTGTGGTAAACATTTTGCGGCATAGTTGTTATGACTATGCCGCTTTTTAAATAAAAATACAAAACCGGGAGCACGTATGAAGAAAATTATATTATTTGATCTGGATGGGACATTGACGGACCCGATGGTGGGAATCACAAAATCGGTCAGCCATGCGCTGAAGGCATATGGGATTATTGAAGAGGATCTGGAAAAGCTCTGTCCATTTATCGGGCCGCCTCTGACCGACAGTTTTAAGGAATTTTATGGATTCAGTGAAGAAGATGCCAAAGCGGCCATTCCTATTTTTCATGAGTATTTTGTAGGTCGCGGCATGTATGAAAATAAAGTGTACGAAGGAATCGAAGAGATGCTGGGTTCTTTAAGGGATGCCGGTTATACATTGGCAGTGGCTACTTCTAAGCCGGAACCATTTGCCATAGAGATACTCAGACATTTTTCACTGCTCTCTTATTTTGATTTGGTCGGTGGTGCTGATATGGAAGAAGTCAGGGTAAAAAAAGGCGATGTCATCACATACACATTGGAACGACTGGAGATGATAAATGGCCCACTTGATACGCTAAAAGCGAGTGGGAATATCATCATGGTGGGAGATCGGAAGCACGATATCTGCGGTGCAAAGGAGGCAGGGCTGCCCAGCATCGGAGTTCTGTACGGATATGGAAGCCGGGCAGAACTCACAGAAGCAGGTGCTGATGTAATCGCAGCTACCGTGAAAGATTTACAAGAAATATTATTATAGGATTAATGGGTGGATGTTCGGTAGCAGTAGACCGGTACACCATGTTCCATTTTTCGATTTACTTCACCTTTAATAAGTGGCAGAGCATAAGTGAGAAATTCAGGACCGATATCGGTTCCGTGCTCTGTAATCCATTCTTTTGGGAATGTTTTTTCTTTGTTACAGACTTCGTTTACATCCACCATCGCAGGGGCTAATGTATACGGAGCGTCCAACTGACGTGAAAATGCAACCATCTCGCCGGTATGCCCGCACAAAGCAGCCTGAACACCCTGAATCCCCGCCATAGCGGCTTCTTCAACATCAGTGGCTGAGACAACCATGCCGGAGCAGCGCTGGCTGACATTCAACTCGATCGAGCGCACTTTGACGCCGAATTGATTGCGGATATAGTTTTCCAGAATCTCTCCACAACCGGTGAGCATCTTATGACCAAAGGTATCTAATTGTGCTTCGCTGGAATATTCACAAATAAAATGTCCGGTGGAATCGGCGATACCTTCTGAAACGCAGATTACGACATTTGGGTTTTTATTAAATGCTGCAGCCAGATCCTTGGAAAATTCTTCGAATTCAAAGGGCACCTCAGGCAGGTAGATCAGGAGCGGGTTATCCAGAGGATGTTTTCTGGCTAACATAGCGGAGGCGGTAATCCATCCGGCATGGCGTCCCATCAGTTCCACGATCGTAACGGATTTTTGCTGATATACAGAAGCATCCAGTGCAATCTCACGAACCGTAGATGCCACATATTTTGCGGCACTTCCAAAGCCTGGGGTATGGTCAGTTCCCACCAGATCGTTATCGATGGTTTTAGGAATTCCGATAAAACGGATATCACTCTTGGATTTTTCAGCATAGCGGGACAGTTTACTGACCGTGTCCATGGAGTCATTTCCACCAATGTAAAAGAAGTATCCAATATTTAATTCTTCAAATTTAGAAAAAAGTGTTAAATATACTTCGGAGGAAAAACTCTCGGGAAGTTTGAAACGACAGGAACCCAGGTAAGCGGCGGGAGTTAGTTTTAACAGTTCTAAATCTTCTAAAGAAAGATCTTTGGAAAGGTCAATCAGATGATTAGCAAGAAATCCCTCGATTCCATGAACCATTCCGTAAATTCGGTCGATTTCTTCAGGATGATTTAATCCTTCTTTGATAATACCGTATAAACTGGCATTGATAACAGCGGTCGGACCGCCGGATTGTCCAACAATTATATTTTTTTTCATCTTAAGTAGCTCCTTTTAGTTTATGGGAATTGCTCTATGAAGTATTCTATAATAGATAGAGGGAGATTTCAACCGCAAAAGCAGGAAATAAAGGAAATTAGTAAAAGACCGAGAAATATTTTGCAAAAAAGGAGGAAATGTTATATACTAGGGGGGAATTAATACAACGGATTCAATAATTTGTAAAAAAGGAAGGTTATTACAGTATGACATTATTAGAAAATTGGAGAAACCTCGCATACGGCGACGGACTGGATGATAAAAAGAAAGAGGAACTTTGGTCCGGATATTTTGCGATTGAAAAGGGAATTTACGAAAAACTTCTGTCACATGTTACAGAGACCGTAGAGGGCACTGTAAAAGAACTGGCTGATAAGTTTGATACAGAGGTTCTGGTCATGACCGGATTTCTGGATGGAATTAATGAGAGCTTGAAGGACTATGAGAATCCGCTGGAGACGATGGCGGAGGATACAAAAGTTAAGATTGAGATTGATGCAGAGAAACTTTATTACAATATGATAGAAGCAAAGGCTGACTGGTTGTATGAACTTCCACAGTGGGAGTCTATTTTACCGGCAGAGAAGAGAAAAGAAATTTATAAGAAGCAGAAAGCATCCGGTACCGTTCACAATGAAGAGAAGATCTATCCGAACGATCCATGTCCATGTGGCAGTGGAAAGAAGTATAAGAAGTGCTGCGGACGTAACAAATAATAAATAATAAATAATAAAATAAATATATGGCTTCGGACATTAGAATCCGGAGCCATTTTTATGCTTGCCAATTTTCCATAATATGATAAGAATGTCTATACAAGAGATAAGAACACATCCATATAGGACACCAAAGAACAAAAGATCAAAGTAGAGCGAATAGGAAATAGTAGAAATGGCATAAGGAGAAGTGACGTGCTTTAAAGAAGCGGCACTCCAGTTTAAGCGCGTTGCCATATCTTTGACGAGAGTTTCATATTCGATAGTATCCAGTTTTATCAAACGTCCCCGTAGATCGATGTTTTCTGAAGCATCACCTATCATACTTTTTGTTTTTTCGGATAAAACATAGAACTGGCAGCAGTCATTGATCAAGGTATAGTAGTAATATCCCCGAACCTGCTTATCTACCATATAATCGAAACCACTGTATTTTAATCCGGGAACCGATAGCGTGACATGAGGCAGTTCCTGATTATAAAAATCTTCAAAGCTACTCTTATAGTTCAAAGGCCGGGGACTTAAAAAATTGCTTTTTGGAGTCTCTGCAATCATGGCCAATGATAGGATGAGGAGCAAAATTGGAAAAATAAGTTGTTTTAGCAAAAATTTCTTCATGGTCATCTCTTTCAATTAAAATTAGTAACTGTTCAAAGGGGGCATATTTTTGCACGTTCTTTGAACGTACAAGAATCATCGGAGATTCTCTGCCTATTAGTATAACGCAAAAGATAGTAAATGGGCAAGGAGCAGTTGATTTTCTGTAAAAAAATTGTTATGATGGGATTCGATAGAAAGATACTTACAATAGAGGATGATGGAGGTTATAAATGGATGCTTACACTGGTTTTGCGGCGGTCTATGATATGTTCATGGACAATATACCATATGAAGAGTGGTGCGAATACCTGACTTCTCTATTGTGTGAACATGGAATTTCGGATGGTCTGCTCCTGGATCTGGGATGCGGAACCGGAAGCCTTACGGAGCTTTTAACCCAAAAAGGTTATGAGATGATTGGCGTGGATATTTCAGAAGATATGCTTCAACTGGCTATGGAAAAAAGAGAACGGTCGGGGATGGATATTTTATATCTGTTGCAGGATATGAGAGAATTTGAACTTTATGGAACCGTTCGAGCGGTGGTAAGTATCTGCGATTCCATGAATTATATACTGGAATTTCAGGATTTGATACAGGTGTTCCGACTGGTGAATAATTACCTAGATCCCGGCGGCATATTTATTTTCGACCTGAATACAGAATATAAATACCGGGAAGTTCTGGGGCAGTCTACGATTGCAGAGGATCGAGACGAGAGCAGCTTTATCTGGGAAAATGATTATGATGAAGAGGATCGGATCAATGAGTACGACCTGACTTTATTTATTCAGGAGCAGGGCACCTTATATCGAAAGTATCAGGAAACACACTTTCAGCGGGCTTATACACTCGAAGAAGTGAAGCAGGCAATAAATGAGGCAGGCATGGAATTTATTGCGGTCTATGATGCATTTACCAGAAATAAACCGAGAGAAGACAGTGAACGTATCTATATAATAGCCGGAGAAAAGGGAAAGGAACCGATAAAATTATGATAACAGACAGAGACTATATTGTGAGAGCAACGGCAGCCGATGGACAGGTGAGAGCCTTTGCAGCTACTACGAGAAATTTGGTGGAATATGCCAGAAGTGCCCATAACACAAGTCCGGTAGCAACGGCAGCACTTGGGCGGCTTCTGACTGCAGGTGCGATGATGGGGATTATGATGAAGGGGGAGAAGGATCTTCTGACTCTGAAAATTCAAGGCGATGGCCCCATGGGCGGTATGATTGTGACTGCAGATGCTAAAGCCCGCGTAAAAGGTTATGTATTTCATCCTGAGGTCATGCTGCCACCCAATGAAAAGGGAAAATTGGATGTGGGCGGTTCGTTGGGAAATGGTGTTTTAAGTGTCATCAAAGACATCGGTCTAAAAGAACCATATGTGGGACAGACTATTTTAGTCAGTGGTGAGATAGCAGAAGATTTAACTTATTATTATGCTACTTCTGAGCAGACGCCATCTTCTGTGGCATTGGGTGTACTGATGAATCAAGAGAATACAGTTCGCCAGGCGGGTGGATTTATCATTCAGCTTCTGCCGGATGCTTCAGAGGAAATTATTGACAAATTAGAGAAAAAATTAGGAGAGATAGACTCAATTACCACACTTCTGGATCAGGGGAATACACCGGAGATGATTCTGAATCACATTCTGGGGGAATTCGGTCTGGATATTCTGGATACCGTGCCAACGGAATTCTATTGTAACTGCGATAAAAACAGGGTAGAAAAAGCACTGATCAGTATCGGAAAGAAAGAATTGCAGGAGATGATTGATGAGGATAAGACCATAGAAGTAAACTGCCATTTCTGTAATAAGAACTATGCATTTACAGTGGAGGAGTTGGCAGAACTTTTAGAACAGGCACAGCATTAGTGCATCGGATACTAAGAGTTCCTAACATCATAAACAAAAAGAGCCATCCGAAAACGGATGGCTCTTAATTGTAATCATTTTACTTATTTCAATATAGCTTATTCACAAAATATATCAAAAACTTATATTTATGGAAAGAGGTACACTGGAAAGTTGATGATTAAAGCTTTGTTACGTTAGTTGCCTGTGGGCCTTTAGCACCGTTAACAACTTCAAATTCTACCTGAGCGCCTTCTTCAAGAGATTTGAAGCCGTCCATAGCAAGTCCTGAGTAATGTACGAATACATCGTTGCCCTGCTCGTCACAGATAAATCCGTAACCCTTCTGATTGTTAAACCACTTTACTGTACCTTTCATATTATACCTCCAAAAAGATAAAAGAATATTAGTACTATAACTATCTATAGTATGGCTTCAGAATAACATAGTTTGTGAATTGTGTCAAATACTTTTGCGTTCATCATAAAAAAAATATTAATTTACAGAAAAAATGGAAATATGATATACTATAAACACTTAGCGAGGTCTTTCACGAGCTTAGTG
>JAVWRQ010000063.1:6718-13377 GCA_036634775.1 Clostridium sp. | reverse complement strand
AGTGGTGGAAACATTGTAACTGGGGCTAGCCGTCGCGCTAGCGACTTGGTACAATTAATCTACAATGAACAATAATACCGAGAAATATTATAACCTAAAGCAGGGAAGATTGCCACTGTTTATTTCAGATCGTTTGAATATTTGTGATCCGGTATTAGCATTTGACAGAATCATGGAGGAGATTGGAATAGAAAAGTATCTTAAGCCGGAACCCTTACACAAGATGGGTCGGCCCGGATATAATCGAGTCAACATGCTAAAGACGATCCTGTTCGGTTTTATGGACACAGGGTACGCATCTCTGCGGGAGTTGGAAGACCGGTGCAAAGTTAACCTTCGTTACATGTACCTGATGGATCATCAAACTCCCAGTTATCGCGCCTTCAGCTACTTTATTAATGAAGAGATTAAAGAATCTGCTCAGGATATTTTTAAAGCGGTCGTGTCCTGTATCCAGATACAGGAGGGCATAGATCTGCAGCATTTGTATATAGATGGTTCAAAATTTGAGGCAAATGCAAACAAGTATACCTAGGTTTGGAAAAAAGCCACAGAAAAATCAAGATACCGTCTGTTCGGTAAGATCACCACACTGCTTACGGAAATGAACGAAACGCTGGCATTATACAGGGTTAAAAATTGAAACGAATACCGAATACACACCGGACAGTCTGGAGGTCATTCTGTCCAGATATGAATTTTTCTGCCATATTGATGAGAAAACCTTTGTATACGGACGTGGACATAGGAAAAGCGGAGAACAGCGTTATTACGAACAATTAAAGGAATATACTGGAAAACTCTCGGAATACGTGGAAAAGATCCGGATATGTGGACCTGATCGAAACAGTTATTCGAAGACCGATCATGGCGCGACCTTCATGCGAATAAAAAAGGACTACATGGGGAATGACCAGCTCCTGCCTGCATACAATATTCAGATTGGAGTTGCGGACGAGTACATTGTAGTGGCAGATGTCATGCAGCACCGTTCAGATATGGACTGTTTTGTGCCCCTGATGGAAAAATTCTATAAAATATACGGATTTTATCCGAAATATCCAGTAGCGGATGCGGGATATGGTTCCTTCAATAACTATCTGTACTGCCAGGATCATGGGATGGAAAAATTCATGAAATTCCCCATGTTCAAGAAAGAGACAACTAACGAGAAATACCATGAGGATCCCTTCAGAGCGGTAAATTTTGTGACGGATACGGAAGGGAATCTAATCTGTCCAAATGGGAAAAAGTTTCTTTTTGCGTACCGAAAACCGATGAAGGGAAATGAATACGGGAGGCAGGAAGAATACTATACTTGCGAGAACTGCCAAGGTTGTCCCATGCGGAGAAATGTAAGAAGACAGAAAAAAACAGGACAGTGCGGATAAATGCAGAGCTGAGTTCTATGCATCAGGAAGTTATGGATAATCTACAGAGTATCCATGGAGCATTGCTTCGCATGAATCGTTCAATTCAGGCAGAAGGAACATTTGGGATTATGAAATACGACCGTTGGTATAAGCGGATTGTCAGAAGGGGACTGGATTCAGTAAGATTAGAGCTATTGCTTGTTTCTATTGGTCATAATCTCTACAAATACCATAACAAACAGATGAAACGCGGGGAAGTGGCTTAAAGAAAAGAAAGCACACATTTCTGGGGTAAGGGGGATTATGCGCTCTTAAAGGCTCTTCTCCTGCATGTTCTGTAAAATAGAATGGAGCTGAAAAAATGGAGTTAGATCAACTCCATTTTTTCACAGCCCCCTTCATATTATAAGATAAATGGTTAAAAGTTGGTGGGATGAATACAATTTTTACTTTCTCATGATAATTTCATCGCGACCAGGTCCATTAGACACCATGGTAATCGGAATGCCGATTTCCTGTTCAATCGCGTCGATATAAGCACGGCAGTTGACTGGTAATTCTTCAAAGGTACGAATTCCACGGATATCGCATTTCCATCCCGGCATTGTTTTATAAATTGGTTTTGCTTTTTCTAATTGATAAGTAACCGGGAAGTCCTTTGTAATAACGCCATCGATTTCATAACCGATGCACATCGGCAGTTCATCCAAATAGCCCAGCACATCCAGCACGGTAAGAGCCACTTCCGTTGCGCCCTGAATACGGCAGCCATAGCGGGTCGCCACTGCATCAAACCATCCCATACGCCTTGGCCGGCCTGTTGTAGCACCATATTCACCGCCATCACCTCCGCGGTTTCTCAGTTCTTCTGCCTCATCACCAAATATCTCACTGACAAAAGCACCGCCTCCTACTGCACTGGAATATGCTTTTACCACCGTAGTGATGTTCTTTATCTCATAAGGAGGAATTCCGGCACCGATCGCACCGTAAGCAGCCAGTGTAGACGAAGATGTTACCATCGGATAAATCCCGTGATCCGGATCTTTTAATGACCCCAGCTGCCCCTCTAGTAAAATTCTTTTTCCGTCTTTAAGCGCTTTATACAGATAAGCAGAAACATCGCCAACGTACGGTTCTATCATCGCTTTATACTGCATCATCTCTTCAAATAGTTCTTCCGGATTTAAAAGTGGTTTATGATATAAGTGCTCCAATAAGACATTCTTTATCTCGCACACTCGTTTTAATTTTTCCTTCAGACTAACTGCATCAAATAACTCACTTACCTGAAAGCCGATTTTTGCATATTTATCCGAATAGAACGGTGCAATACCGGATTTAGTAGAACCAAATGATTGACCCGCCAAACGAGCTTCTTCATATGTGTCAAATAAAATATGATAGGGCATCATGATCTGAGCTCGGTCAGAAACAAGGATCTTAGGTTTGGGTACCCCTTTTGAAACAATGTCATTAATTTCCTGAAATAAATATGGAATATTAAGTGCTACTCCGTTGCCAATCACGCTGGTCGTATGTTGATAAAATACACCGGAAGGCAGTAAATGAAGAGCAAACTTGCCATAGTCATTTATAATAGTATGGCCTGCATTACTTCCACCTTGAAAACGGATAATAATGTCTGATTCTTTTGCCAGCATATCTGTGATTTTGCCTTTACCTTCATCGCCCCAGTTCGCGCCTACAATTGCCCTTACCATGAATTTATCCTCCTTAAGCATCTTAAAACATTTACTTTATTAGGATACACGAAAAACAAACATAAGTAAAATCAATATTACTTATATGCATTATAATTCATTCTTATCCGGCTGATTTTATCTTGCCATTTTTATCTTGCTAATTTTGTCTTGCTGATTTTATCTCACTGCTGTCATGTTGCTGCTCTTGTATTTGAGTTCTCTACTAACTCTGCCAACAGCTTTACAGCAGCAGGTGACATGGAATCTTTTACCGTTGTGATAAGGGAAAACTGACGTTCCGGCATCTCCTCTTCAAATTCCAACGAAAAAACTTCATCCGCATCCAGTGCTTCTTTTGCGAACTCGGACATCAGACAGCCAATACCCAGATTCCGTTTTACGAACTGAACAATCATATCACTGGTTGCCAATTCAAATTCAGGCTCCAATCGAATTGCTTGCTTTTCCAGATATTGATCCATAAAACGTCTGGTACTGGTATTCTTTTCCAGAAAAATACAGGGATATTTTAGCAATTCAGTATATTTTAATTTTCTTCCTTGAAGTTCATTTTTAAACTTATCACCGGCAATAAAAATGTTGTTTATTTGTTTTACAGGAAGACTGCAAATCTCCGATTTTGCATCAAAAGGTGTACTGACTATACCAAAATCAATCTTCCCCTCATACAGAAATCCAATGGTCTCCGGAGTTGGACCATTGGAAACTGTAACTTTTACTTTAGGATATTCCTCATGAAATCGTTCTAAATATGGAAGCAGATAAAACTGCAGCGTCATATCACTGGCTCCGATTCGGATTTCACCCGTATCCAGATTCTTAATGCGCCTTATCATATCTTCTCCATCGTACAGCGCTTCTATTCCTTTTTTAACATAGGAATAAAGCACATCGCCTTCTTTCGTAGGTTTTACCCCTTTAGATGTTCTGAAAAAAAGTTTGCACTCCAATGAAGTTTCCAACTGCTTGATCACCTGACTCACAGCCGGTTGTGAAATACAGAGTTCATCTGCTGCCATAGTAATACTTCCCATGCGGCATACGCTGAAAAATACCTTGTAATATTCTAAATTAATTTTGTTGTGTTTGTCCATCATCTTCTGTTTTCACCATCTTTATACTGACAATATCTTTAAATTCTTCATTGCGCCAAGTCTTTGGTGTCAGTATCCAAAAAATTGGAAGCAGAATGCCCATCACAATCCCATCCGCGACCTTTAAAACAAAGGTACCAAAGAAAACACCCACAAATTCAGGTACAGGTGCAAATGTCATCAATAGATTCTGGAAATACAGTTCCCATCCGGATGATAATCCGCCTTCCCATATGCTGATACCACCTGCCACAATCGTGTCAACTACGATAAATAAAGCCATAACAGGAACAATTCTTTTCAAGCATATTTTACCATCTTTTCGCATTAATATTCCTACAATCAGTGCCGATGCTGCTACGGTAGCATAATAAATGACCGAGGCACTGTCATAGTACAGGATGGCCTGTAGTAAACTGATTAAAAATCCAATGACCAGACCGGCTGCCGGCTCCAATGCCATCGCCACGTAGCAAGTACCGACCATGTCAATCCACATCGGTAAATGCCCATAGTGTGCTGCTAAATAGCAGGTAAAGTTGATAATGACACCAATAAACATAACTAAAGCATATCTTCTTACAACCGGAGTGATTTTGCTCTTTCCCTTTTGTTTCTTCTGAATAGCAATTTTTTCCTTCTGATATTTTTTTCTCTCTTTTACATCATTGTCAATCGCATCTACAAATCCTGCCGTAACAATACCTGCCGGCAATGCGATAACGGCAATGCCAAATAGCGAAGAAATCATACTAATCAGCCGTCCGAGATTTGTCACCGGGTATACATCTCCGTAACCAACGGTAGTAAGTGCCGTAGTCGCCCAATAAAGTGCATGAAAAAAATTGTCAAATGTCGATGCCGGTTCTTCCACGAACATAATCAGTGCCGATGCAAAAATATAGAACACGGCAATGACCAATACCGATAACAGCGTCCGTCCCTGCTTTTTAAAGACATCCATGATATGGCGATAACTCGTGGAATATTCCAATATCTTTGTAATACGAAATAATCTGAGAATCATAAATGACTGAGGCAAAAGTCCCAGTGAGGGTAAAATTGATAAAATATCAATAATGGCCAATGGTGTAAAAGGATAACGGATGAATGCCCAGATTGTATGATTCCCAATCCGGTAATCATGAGTCATCCAGCGGAGAACATAATCGAACAACAAGAGAAACACCGTGGCAGTTTCCAATTTAGATAACCACACCGCTTCTACCGCATTCGGATTTCTGAACATCAATGGTATGACACTGAAAAATGCCAGAGCCATAATATATAAATCATAAAAATGACTGACCGGATCATAGGTTTTTTCTTTGCTTATGATCTGATAGGTTCTTTCTCTCATGCTGCCCTCCTGAAATTAAAATCGGTACGCACAGATAGGCATAATAATATGTCCTGAAACGACCAAACATAATAATCCATAAAACATAATGCGACCAAATTTACCTGCAAATTCATGATCCTGATGTTTATTTCTAATGCGGTTAATATTAATAATGATAATGGCACCTGCCAGTATCGTAAAAATTCCCCACGTATTTACATATTCCAACAGTCCAATATCCAAAGCATCCGGGAGCAGATTAGCACCTACCATGATATTGGAAACCGTACCAAATAAAGCAGCCGGAATCATGCTCAGCGGATCGAGTCTATGATAAGTACACAGGAATATCGTTATAAATACCCATAGTGAAGTACCAAATAACGCGATAAAGCACTTAAGGTACAGGCCAAATCCATTGCGGTTAAATTCCATCTGGAACATATACTCTGAAGTGATCAAGTCATCTTTTATCGTATCATCACCATATTTGGAATCATATTCCTGATTAAAGATAGAGGTGGCATATCGTTCAAAATTATATCCGGCTATGCCCACGGATGGATTAATGCCACTGTCTGAATCAGCCAGTAGTTTGACCTTCTGCACCCGATAAAGTGGTTCTATGTAAAAACGCATCTGATGGGATTCCAACGGAAATCTCTTCGTCCAGAAACTTTTAAATATCGAAACATCCATACGGGCACATTGATAATGAATTCCATCATATACCTTGTCATCCAAAATCTCCAGTTTATTCATCGTTCCATTATAAACTTCGAAGTTGTGAATCATATCTAAATCTTCTTTGGCATCCCATTTGAACCAGATTTTAGCTATGACCCGAAAGCTACTGTTCTTAAGGCTGATTTCTTTCAAGGTCTCCACGTAGGTTCCGCAAGTGACCGGAACGGCATCTTTACTAATCGCTGCAATTCTTTCTTCATCTTTTTTATCTTCGGTCAGGTGATAATTCCAATAACTGTCTTCCCCTATCTTATCGGTATAAAGATCATGCGCAGCATAAATTAAAAATGCCAGACCGCCGCAAATTAGTATAATAAGCCAAAACAGCATCTTCCTCTTTTGCCAAGGTTCCCACACCTTTTTCGCTTCTGCTTTT
>JAVWRQ010000063.1:0-6618 GCA_036634775.1 Clostridium sp. | reverse complement strand
TCTTATCTTTTTCGTTATTCTCTCCCATACGTTCCCCTTATAAGCGCTTAAATAATAAAGCCGCTTTCTACCCCATAATATTTGTTTTATACATTGATTTCTGCTTTTATCCCCAGTGCTTCTTTATTCTTATCCAGAATCGGCCAAATAATTTCTTCTAAAAATTCTTCGACCTGTTCTTTCGAACGTCCAACATATTTGGAAGGATCCATCGTATTCTGCAGTTCTTCTAATGTCATATTAAAAGAGGAATCTGCCGCGATTAATTCCAAAAGATTATTATCCAGACCTCTTTCTTTTACATTCTTTCCGGCCTCCATAGACAAGGTACGAATCTTCTCATGAAGTTCCTGTCGATCACCGCCCGCTTTAACGGCATCCATCATGATATTCTCTGTAGCCATAAATGGAAGTTCCGCCATCAGTCTTTTCTCGATTACTTTTGGATAGACCACAAGTCCATCCACTACATTCAGATAGAGATCCAGAATTCCATCCACTGCAAGAAAACCTTCCGGAATACTCAATCGCTTATTTGCCGAATCATCCAGTGTACGTTCAAACCACTGAGTAGAGGCTACCAGCATCGGGTTCATCATATCTGCCATCACATAATCTGCCAGAGATGCCATGCGCTCGCTTCTCATGGGATTTCTCTTGTATGCCATAGCAGAAGATCCAATCTGAGACTTCTCAAATGGTTCCTCTACCTCTTTTAAATGCTGCAGCAGACGGATATCATTAGAAAACTTATGGGCACTCTGTGCAATGCCTGCAAGGACGCTGAGCACACGACTGTCCACTTTTCTGGAGTAAGTCTGCCCCGATACCGGATAGCACCCCTCAAATCCCATCTTATCTGCAATCTTCTGATCCAGTTCACGACATTTTTTATGATCGCCATCAAATAATTCCAAGAAGCTGGCCTGAGTTCCTGTCGTTCCTTTTGAACCAAGTAAACGCATCGAACCAATCAGATAGTCCAGGTCATCTAAATCCAGTTTTAAATCCATCATCCAAAGTGTTGCTCTTTTTCCCACGGTCGTCGGCTGTGCCGGCTGAAAATGAGTGAATGCCAGGGTCGGCTGTGCCTTGTACTTCTCGGCAAATTTTGCCAGTTCATCGATCACATTCAGCAGTTTTTTTCTTACCAGTAAAAGAGCTTCTGTCATAATAATAATATCTGTGTTGTCCCCTACATAGCAGGAAGTCGCACCTAAGTGGATAATTCCTTTAGCCGATGGACACTGCACCCCATAAGCATATACATGTGACATCACATCATGACGAACAATCTTCTCACGCTCTAATGCTACCTCAAAATTAATATCGCTTTGATGCGCTTTCAATTCATCAATTTGCTGTTCTGTAATAGGGAGTCCCAATTCTTTTTCTGTCTCTGCTAAAGCAATCCAGAGTTTTCTCCATGTACAAAATTTCTTCTCCGGAGAAAAAATATACTGCATCTCTCTACTGGCATAACGTTCTGAAAGTGGACTGATATATCTATCGTACATCTACATTACCTCTCTTTTCTATCTTCTCTATTTTACAATTTTTTTGTTTGTTTTTGTGGTTTTTTGTCTCTTTTTACTGTTTCTTATCTTTTTTTACGTTTTTTATCTCTTGATCCAAAGCACGAGCGCTTGGTGACCATATTCCTATTACATAAAAATCGGCTTCCTCCATACCATAAACACAGTATATCGGAAGCCGACTGTTTTCTCAACAAATTTAATAATTATTTTCGGTCGGCAATACCAAGACGTCTGAATACTTCCTGATATGCATCCTCTACATTCCCCATATCACGTCTGAAACGGTCCTTATCAAGTTTCTCATGGGTTGTCTTATCCCACAGACGGCAAGTATCCGGAGATACCTCGTCAGCCAGAATAATCTGTCCATGATAGCGTCCGAATTCAATTTTGAAATCAATAAGCTGAATTCCCAGATCATCGAAATATTTACGCAGTACTTCATTTACCTTAAATGCATACTTTGTAATCGCATCAATTTCTTCTTCGGTTGCCAATTCCAAAGCCAAAGCATAATATTTATTAATAAATGGATCACCCAAAGCGTCATCTTTATAGCTGAATTCCAGTGTTGGGCACTTGAATTCAATGCCTTCTTCCATGCCCATCTTCTTTGCAAAGCTACCGGCAGAGACGTTTCTGATAATCACTTCCAGCGGAACAATCGCCACTTTCTTTACGGCAGTTTCTCTATCACTTAATTCTTCTACCAGATGAGTTGGAATTCCTTCTTTCTCCAGTAACTGGAAAATATGATTTGTCATACGGTTATTAATCGCACCTTTTCCAACAATCGTACCCTTTTTAAGTCCGTTCAATGCGGTAGCGTCATCTTTATAATCTACAATTAAGACGTCCGGATCTTCTGTGGTATAAACTTTCTTTGCTTTTCCTTCATATAACAAATCCATCTTTTTCATCTGTATCCACCTTGTCCTTTTTATTTATAAGTTTTTAGTATAAAAAAGCCTTGTTTCAGTAGAAATTATAATACAACCTACTTGTAAAATCAATACTATGTTTTATTAAAATAACTAATAACAGATACTCTTTTGCTTTATAACCCTAAAATGTAGTTTCACGGCTCGTCTGTCTTCTCATGATAAAATATAATTTCGCCGGTTTTAAGACGGACGGTAATTCGATATAGTTCCTGTAATAATGAATCCGTGTCTCCTATATCGCCCTCCTTTCGATACTCCACCGTACGTTCTTCCTTAACCGTTAAAAGTAAATTACGAAAATATCCAACTGCAGTCAAATACATCAGAATCCCCATGAAACATACGGTTAATAAAAGATAGTATCTTCTGTTTTTCTGTCTGGCTGCTCTTTTAAAGTATCGCCTTCGCCACTGCTGCTTTTCCTTGTTTAATCGCTTACTGATACGGTTTTGACTGTTTGGCAGATGCATATAACTCCTCTTCCTGCCCTCTGCCTGTACTGCTCATCATCCTTACCATAACTATAGCCAATCCCACCGGAAAAGTAAAGATAAAAAACCCGGTACAGATGAGAAAATTTTCTCTGTTCTGTAACAGGTTTTTAATGTTTAATGTGCCGTAGAACTTTCGGGAGTCAGTGCATCCTCCACCCCATCTTTTACATCGTTTACACCTTTTTTAATATCTTCGGCCATCCCGTCAATGACTCCGGTACTTTCAGTCGAAGCACTGGTTGTCGGTGCCATCGTTGTTTCCATTGGTTTGTCCTTATTACTCATGCATCCGGTGAGCATGACCAACATACACACAAGTAGAAGGCATAATACCGTCTTTTTATTTTTTTTCATAATGACATCTCCTTTCTCTCACTATTATGTGCTATATAGAAAGGATTTATCTTAGGAAATTTATCCAATTAAAATTCTAATCATTGATTAATGACATCGGCCATCGAATATAGTCCCGGTTGTTTTCCAGCTAAAAATTTGGCTGCCTGAACCGCTCCTTTGGCAAAAATTGTTTTTGAATACGCCGTATGAGAAAATGTGATCACTTCATCTTTACCGGCAAAAATCACATCATGCTCTCCCACGATTGAACCGCCTCGGATGGCCTGAATGCCGATTTCCTTCTTATCACGTTTAACGTGTTGAGATGCACGGTCATATATGTAATGATACTCTTGATTCATAGCATCATTAATCGAATCAGCCAGAGCAAGTGCAGTTCCACTGGGTGCATCGATCTTCTGATTGTGATGTTTTTCCAGAATTTCAATGTCAAAATCAGCAGCTGCCAATACACTCGCTGCCTCTTGTACTAATTTTAAAAGAATATTAATGCCTAAAGACATATTCGCCGATCTCAGTACCGCTGTTTTCTTAGCCGTATCTGTCACTTGCGCTACCTGTTCTGCTGAAAGTCCCGTAGTGCAGACCACCACCGGCATCCCTGTGTTGTTACAATATGAAAGTAATGCATCCACTGCCTTTGCAGAAGAAAAATCAATGATCACATCTGCCTCCACATTACATTCTTCTATGGACGGAAAGACCGGATATGGATTACTTTTGTTATCCATCACATCCACTCCTGCTACAATCGAAATCTCTGTATCTTCGCTTACGAGTCCGGTTATTACCTGTCCCATCGCTCCGTTACAGCCATGCATAATTGCCTTAATCATGGTAATGCCTCCTATATATCCATTATTTGCAAAGCAGACCGTAATTTTGCATTGCTTTTCTAAGAAGTTCTTCGTTTTTGGGATCCATCTCGATCAGTGGTTTACGATAACCGCCTACGTTTTTACCCATCATATTCATCGCTGCTTTTACAGGGATTGGATTCACTTCGCGGAATAATTCATTAATTAATGGAAGGGCTTCTAATTGCATCTTACAGCTTTTTTTCACATCGCCCTGAAAATAAGCCGCACAAATATCATGGACATTACGCGGTGCAATATTCGAAAGTACGGAAATAACACCTTTTCCTCCCAAGGAAAGAAGGGGTACGATCTGGTCGTCATTACCGGAATAAAGATCTACCCATCCCTTTGAAAGAGCTGCAATCTGGGCAATCGCAGAGAAATTACCACTGGCCTCTTTTACACCTACGATATTCTCTACTTCTTTGCAAAGGTCTACAATCGTTTCCGGATTGATGTTAATACCGGTTCTGCTGGGAACATTATAAAGTAAGATAGGAAGTTTAACTGATTCCGCTATCTCGGTGAAATGTACTTTCAGTCCTCGCTGCGTAGATTTATTATAATATGGAGATACCAGAAGAAGACCGTCAGCACCGGCATCCTCTGCGTGTTTGGAAAGATAAATAGCCGTATCCGTACAGTTGGAACCGGTACCGGCAATTACCGGAATTCGACCATTGACCGCGCTGCATACATAACGAATTGCATTGACATGCTCTTCATGTGTCAGTGTGGCAGACTCCCCTGTCGTACCGCAGACAATGATACTGTCTGTTCCACCGGCAATCTGTTCCTCCACCAACTCCTCAAATTTAGAATAATTAATTTCTCCGTTTTCTTTAAATGGTGTGACTAATGCAACACCTGCACCTTCAAAAATTGACATCTATTTATCCTCCTCGTCTTGTATCATCTTCAATCATAGGATGTACTGCTTTTATTAAAAGAAGCTGGCACGATGGCCAGCTCACTGATGATCGATGCAATGTCTACTTGCTATATTGCAATAATATTATCATTACTTTGCTTCCTTGTCAACTTCCAGATTATCGATAAATGCAATACTGTCAACGTGATCTGCAAGTTCTTTTGGAAACACCTTTCCGGTTAAAATAAGGTCTACATCTTCTTCTCTAAATGATAAAAGATTTTCTAAATCCGCTGATGTTATGATCTGCTGATCTAAAATACCCAGGATCTCATCCAAGATCAATACATCACATTCACCGGTTGTCAACACTTTTTTCGCGAAATTAATACCATTAAAAATGTTGAGTTCTTCTTCATGTTTTTGTTTATCTGTCAATTTTTCAAAATAGTCTCCCAGCTTCTCGAAACGAAATACTTTCATATCCGGTTCCAAACGTTTCATCGTCTCTGCTGAGTCCGAGCTCAAACTTCCTTTTAAAAATTGTATCATGATGACTTTTTTATGTTGAGTTAGTGCCAGTATCCCTTTTCCCAGCGCCATAGATGATTTACCGCAGCCGCCGCAGATAACCTGAACTTTCCCTTTATCCATACTATTACACCTCTTTATGTGGTTCATTATCGTATATTCTTAAGCCGATTCAGTTTATCATATTTTCAAAATTTTTGCAAGTTTTTTGCTATACCGGTATCCTGCCTTATATCTCCTCACATTCTACACATTCCAGTTTACTGACCGAAACTTCATAAGCAATTCTTTTTTCACATTCTGTATCATTTATTTTTTTTGTGTATTCACGACTCTGTACACGTCCCCAGACGCTGACTCTGGCACCTACTTCAAAGCCGGAAGCATATCTGGCATTTCTTCCCCATGCAATACAGGGTATGTAATCCGATTTACCATAAGGGCGATTCACTGCCAATAAAAGATCGGCAATTTCACGTCCTAAAGGTGTCTTTCTGTAAATCGGTTCTTTGCATATATAGCCATCTAAATAGATTTGATTTGTTTTTGTATAATCGGTAAATTCATCCAAAAAATTTACTTCTCGGGCAAAAATGGAAAGGACTAAACGGTTTTTCAATCCCTCGTGACGATTATACGAACGGAACTGACCGATTGCCTCCATCGTTCTTCCCGAATAATTTTTTGTAATATCGACAAGACGTTCAGAAACCATAAGTGGAATCATATCCATCTGGTTACTGAGTCTGTTTACCGCTAAATTCACAACGTAAAACCCCTCTCCAAATACTTCATGACTGAATGTAAATTCAGAAATCACTTCTCCAATTACATTTACTTTGTTGTTTTCAATTACTTTTTCTGACATAGTACTTCTCCTCTTTCTTTCCTTAATTTCTTATTAGGCAATTTTACACAGCAACTTTCTCTTATCATGATTGCTACTAATATGTTTATGCGGAGAAATAAATAATAGAAGAAAAAGCGTACCAAAGATTTCTACAGAATCAGACAATTTATATA